>NZ_JBOJLM010000008.1:0-201973 GCF_050750585.1 Salinimicrobium sp. WS361 | reverse complement strand
TTTAAGATATAGTCATCAGCATGATCAGCAAAAAAACTGTGTACGGAATGGGAGGGAAGGCACTGCCTGCAAGCCCCTTTTCTCGCTATAAATGTTTTATATTTGGTAATTCATACCTCTATAATTTTTTCAGGATGCCCGGCACAATTTCAACCAAAATAGAACTTCAGGAGAGAATTAAAGAGCTCAGCTGTTTATATGAGATATCTTCTATTATTAGAGATCATACAGGAGAGATTGCAGCTACGCTTCAAAAGATTTCAGAAGTACTAAAACAAGCCTGGAGGTTCCCCGAAAATGCCATTGTAGAATTGAAGTTAAACGGGTTTGAACATAGCACCGGTGAAATTCCGAAGAAAAACGTGGTGCAACAGGCATCAATTTATACTTTTAATGAAATTAACGGCAGTATAAAGATCTATTATCCCGATCCTAAATTCAGCCTGCTGTCTTTTCTGCCTGAAGAACAGAAACTACTCGAAAAAGCAGCCCAGGAAATAGGATCTTTTTACGAGAAAATAAAGCAAAAAGAGCAGGAAGAGCTGTTAAGGCGCACCGTACACCGCAATGACAGGTTAGCGATTCTGGGAGAGATCACTGCCGGGATTGCCCACGAGCTCAACACGCCTTTGGGTAACATTTTGGGTTTTGCCGAACTCATAAAAGACAGGGCCGAAAATGAGCAAACAAAAAAGGACATTGGCAAGATCATTAAAGGAGCCATTTACTCGCGGGAGGTAGTGAAGAAACTCATGTTCTTTGCCTGTGAAATTCCGCAGGAAATGAAGATCATTAGAATTCAGCCTATAATTGCACAGGCGCTTTCGCTTTTGAAACCGAATTTTAGAAAAGCAGGTGTAGAATGCCATTTTAGAGTGGTAGACAAGAGGATTGAGGCACAGCTGGACCCCATTCAGCTAACGCAGGTACTCTTTAACCTCCTGATAAATGCCCTGTATTTTTCTCCAGAAGGTTCGGCTATAGAAGTGAAGCTCTACCAGGATGATACCAGCTTTTTTATAGAGATTGCAGACGAGGGCCCGGGCATTAAAGAAGAGTTGAAATCAAAGATCTTTGAACCTTTTTTTACCACTAAACCTATTGGAGATGGATCGGGGCTGGGGTTAAGTGTGGTACATGGTATCATTAGAAGTCATAAAGGCAATATTGTTGCTTTTGATAACAAGCCCCAGGGAACAATTTTTCAAATTAGTATACCTCTTAGAAATTAACTTATGGCACTTCATAAAGAGAACGTTTTAATAGTTGACGATGATTATGATATGCTCGAGTTAATTCATCGCAATCTCAGTGCACTTCACTTTCACACTTACCGGGCGATATCTGTAAAAGAAGCTATAGAAATACTGAAATCGTCGCGAATAGACCTTTTAATTACCGATTTGCAAATGCCCGGCGTGAACGGCATAGAGCTTATAAAATATGCCGATGAACATTACCCGGAGATACCAAAACTGGTCATTACAGGATTTCCATCAGTAGACGGGGCAATATCGGCTATACAATCCGGGGCTTTAGATTACCTGGTAAAACCTTTCACCCAGGCCGAACTGAAATTGGCCATTGAAAAAAGTCTTCAGGAAAAAAGAAGCGACACCTTTGATCATAAAAAAGAAAAACCGGTTACCAATGCTTACGCCGGGATGATAGGCTCTTCGGAAAGTTTTGAGGAAATGATCGATGTTGTTGAGCGGGTAAAGAATAACAGGGCAACCATACTTATACAGGGAGAAAGTGGCACAGGCAAGGAGCTGGTGGCGCGTGCCATTCATTATAAAGGCGCTTATGCAGGCAACCCTTTTATAGCTGTGAACTGTGGCGCTATTCCTGAAAATTTACTGGAATCGGAATTATTTGGGTACGTAAAAGGAGCTTTTACAGGAGCAGGAGATTCGCGGCAGGGATTCTTCCAGGCAGCGGCAGGCGGAACCATATTTTTGGACGAAATAGGAACGGCACCTGCAAATATACAGACCAGCCTTTTAAGGGTTTTACAGGAAAAGGAAGTCAGAAGGATTGGAGCCCAGAAGTCAGAGAAAATAGAATTGCGCATCATCGCGGCAACCAACAGTGACCTTTACCAGATGGTTGAAAAAGGCACTTTTAGGCAAGACCTTTATTACCGTTTAAACGTGGTGAACATAATCACGCCACCGCTTAGGGAAAGAAAAGAAGACATACTTCCTCTGGTTCATAATTTCATTAAAAAGTACGGGGTTGAATATAAGAAACCCTTCGTGACAATTACAGATAAGGCGATGGAGTTGCTCACGAGATATACCTGGCCCGGCAACATCAGGGAGCTGGAAAATGTGGTGCAGCGGGCAATAATTTTGTGTGATAAGAATATTGACGTACAGGAAATCCCGAAGCATATAAAATTAGCCGAACCTTCTGCTGAAAGTGATGTGCAAAGATCTTTAAGGGAAGTGGAGAGAGAACATATTCAGAGGGTGCTGGCTTCGGTAGACAACAACAAAACAAAGGCTGCAGAAATCCTTCAAATCGATCGCAAAACCCTCAGGCAGAAGCTGAAGTAAAAACGGCATTTTTGAAGGGGTAGTTTTTTAGATGTTGAGAAAAATATATATCTGAATAGAACTTTCAACAAAATAAAAGGGTCCGCCAGCGGCAGACCCTTCAAAAAACTAATTAAATTTCTAAACTCTCGAATTTCTTTTTTTCATTTTTTTATCCTCGAGTTTCTTCTGAATTTTTTCCTGCTTTTTAGCCTTTAAATCTATTGTTGCAGGTTTTAAATTTCCTTTTTTCATGATTCTGGTTTAAAAATTATACATCTTGTTTGCCGGGGTGCACCTTTTTCACCGGGATACATCCATAGGTTTGGACGATTCCGTTTTAGAAAAGGTGCTTTAAGGCAGAAAGATGATTTTAATTTTTGTAGACCTGTTTTTCATGATCAAGTGAGCTGTTTTAAAGGCTGATGTTCCCGGACAATTTTCTAAAGAATTGCCTTAGGAATGCTGAACCTCCTGCATGTTTTCGAGTATGTATTTAAATACAAAACCTTTAACTATCTGAGACTTTTTTAAATGCTTCTGAAAAGAATTCTTTACATGCAGATGTTCCTGAACATATTGATTTTCGCACTGAACGTCATCGCATTCCCGAATATTCTCTGCCTTTAGTTTGTAATCTCTCAATATTTTTGAATTGAGGCTGTTCATTTCATGGATCTCCTGCAGTTGCTTTACCAGGAACTTCAAATCTTCTACATTTTTTTCAGTTTTAAAGAACGAACTCTTTTGGAGTAGCCTTAAATAAAAACCGATTTCCTGCTCCATGAAGCTGATGTTTTCCTGCCACAGCTTTAATTCTGAACTCATATTGAGCTTCAATATTTCTTCGTCTCTATAGTGGTTCTTCATTTCATTCATTACAGCGCTTCCAGTTTAAATGTTGTGTTAGACTGTTCTACTTCCAGTATTTTTATTGTTTTAATGCCCATGGGGAATTCCCATTCCACTTCATCTCCCTGGGCATAACCAAACAGGGCCAGACCCATGGGGGCGAGAATAGAAATCTTATTGTTCCTGATGTCACTTTGTTCAGGAACTACAATCTGGTAAGTTCTCTGTACATTCCACGGGGTCTCAATAGTTACATTAGAGTTGATACGTATAACATCGCCGGGCATCTTGTTATCTGGTAAGATCTTTACATCTTCCAGTTCCTTTTTCAGTTTATGAAGAGAAGACTTGTAGGTCTTGTCTTTATAATATGATTCTGTTGATATCAGGTTTCTTAAAAGCTCAAATTCTTTTTTTTCAATTATTATTTGCGTGTATTTCATAGCTGTCTCATTTATGGGAAAATTCCGCGTTGTACATAAGCCATTTCAATTCGGGCTATAGCAATGATGTAGGCTGCAGTACGCCAGTCTACCTGACGTTGGTCAACTTCGGTAGCGACATTTTTGAACACCTGGGTGATCTTTTTCTCGAGTTTTTCCATCACTTCGTCCAGTTGCCACAATTCGCCATTTCGGTTTTGTAACCATTCGAAGTAACTTCCTATTACTCCTCCCGAGTTACATAAGATGTCGGGAATAATAGGAATTCCCCTTTCCAGAAGAATGCTTTCACCTCCGTCATTGGTAGGGCCATTGGCGCCTTCTGCAATTAATTTCGCCTGAATTTTATAGGCGTTATCTTCAGTGATCTGGTTGCCCAAAGCAGCAGGAATCAATATGTCGCAGGCTAATCCGAAGAACTCTTCAGGATCAATTTCTTTGGCTTCAGAAAATCCTTCTATAGAGCCTTTTCTGGGTTTGGAGTGTTCAAATAAACTTTCAACATCAATACCTTCAGAATTGAATAAGGTGGCATGTGCATCCTGTACCGACAAGAGTTTGGCACCTTCCTTAACTAAGAAATGAGATGCCCAGTAACCCACGTTTCCAAAACCCTGGACGGTAAAAGTTTTGCCTTCAAGAGTTTCACCACGTGCCTCAAAGTATAATTTGATACACAAGAACACGCCGAAGCCTGTAGCCCTGTCGCGACCTTCGAGTCCACCTGAGCCCACAGGTTTCCCGGTAACCACGTGCTGATTCTGAGATCGCTCTGACGTTGATTTTGTTGACATGTAAGTATCCGCAATCCACGCCATAGTCTGGGCATTGGTATTGACATCGGGCGCAGGAATATCATGCTCGGGCCCAATATTTTCGCCCAATGCATAAGTGAACCTTCGGGTAATGCGCTCCAGTTCAGATAAGCTGTAGTTCCGCGGGTCTATTTGAATTCCACCTTTAGCACCACCGTAAGGTAAGCCAGCCAAAGAAGTTTTCCAGGTCATCCACATGGCCAGGGCTTTTGCGGCATCTACATCTACAGTAGGGTGATAACGCAATCCGCCTTTGTAAGGGCCCAGCGCATTGTTATGCTGAACTCTGTAACCTGTAAAGATTTCCACCTCCCCGTTATCCATCTTCACAGGAAAATGCACGATGAGTTCGTTGTTGGTAATAGCGAGGATCTTACGGATGTTTGGGTTGAGATCAATTAAGTCGGCTGTTTTATTAAACTGGTTTTGTACAGTCTTAAACATGCTCTGTTTATTATTCTTGTTAGCAGTAATCATATTTCTATTATTCAAAGTGTTCACAATTTTGTTTTCTTGTTTCTTTCCAGGTGCAGTGAGTTCTATGATCACAATTAAAACAGAGCCCCTTAAGAATTTCCTGGGGTAAGTTATTATTGACTTCCATTGTTTTAGAATTGATCATTCTTTTTTCAATTAGCATAGTAGTTCAAAATTTGTTTTGCATTCCTGAAGACAAAGCCTGTGCCTTCTTCAATAATTACTGAAGATGTAATTTGTAATTAACTGTAGTTCAATTAATTAATGACTTGTAAAAATAAAAAAAGCAAAGGATGGAGTGGGGAGAAATTACCCGGACGGGGAGAATTGTACCGGTGTCAAAAAGGGCATTTTAGAGGTGCTTTCCCGATGTAGATTAGAGGGAGATGGGATGGGTTGAGGCTTTTTATTTATCCTAACTGAAAAAGAAATTTAGAGGATAAGGAGAATTAAGACAACAGAAGCATTGGAATTTAAATGGAACTTTTGGTAAAAAAACACTTTTTCTTTTTTAAAGATTAACATCAATCCTTTTTTGATTTTTTAAGTTCCATATTTTATTCATTTTTTTTCCACTGTGGTTTTTCTGAGTCATTTGCATTATTTAGACATGTTATTAGAAGAATTATGAAATAGGGATTCAATAGCCTTTTATTCTATATGGAATTCTTATTTTTTTCTCAAGTCACTCACTATATTTCAAACATTTCTAATCCTTTTTTAACAAGAATTTAAATCTTTTTTTTGCTTTGGAGGAGAAAACAAATACTTTTATAGATTCCAAATTTGAGGATGATAGCTTAAAAGTGCTATTTACTATAGATGTAATACAATGAATAATTCTCAGAGAGAGGTAGAAGACAGGTTACTTGTAGAGCAGCTTCGGAATGGTTCTGAAAGAGCTTTTAAAAGTTTGTATGAGAAATACAGGAGGGATATTTATGCTTATAGCCGAAGTCTTCTAAAATCTGATGCCAATGCCGAAGAGATAGTGCAGGATGTTTTTATGAAACTATGGATGCATTCTCAGGATCTGAATTCAGAATTATCAATTAAAGCTTATTTATTTACTATAGCGAGAAACTTATCTTTTAACTTCCTGGCCAGGGCGGCGAACAATTCGTCTTTGCGAGAAGAAATATTCTACAGAAGTCAGACACATTCAGATTCAACCACGCACTCTTTGTTAGATTCAGATTATGAATCTATTAAAGAAAGGGCTATTGACCTGTTACCTCCTAAACGGCGGACAATTTTTCTCATGTCCAGAAAAGAGCACAAAAGTTATGAGGATATTGGTGCCGAATTAAATATTTCTGTGAGTACAGTGAAAACACAAATGTCAAAAGCCTTGAGCACACTTCGTGAATACTTGAAGTTACATACCGACCTTACTTTAGTTATCCTCACATTCTTTTTTCTCTAACCGGAATAACATTTTCTTAAGATTCTTCCTTAAATTTTTTTCTTGTCGAATCTCCTATGCATACTAGGATTTCTTAGTTTTTAGGATATCTAAACTGAAAATATTTAAAAAAAAATTCACACTGGAGTAGTACTTCAGGTTATTCCGGCTGTATTATATATATCAGGCTGATAATTTAAACAATGACCAAACCCAAAGATATTAAAGGATTACTTCACAAGTTTGTCTCCAACAAATGTAATGAGGAGGAAATTCAAACAGTGGTTAAATATTTTCAGAAGACCCAGTCCACGGAAGATTTTCCAACAGTAGAGGAAGTACTATTGCTTCTGGATGAGTATCCGGAAATGAATGATGAAAAAGCAGAGAAGATTTTTTCTAAGATTGTGGATAGTAGTAGATCGCAGAAAAGAAAAACTAGCTGGAGAAATGAATTCAGAAAGTACGCCGCAGTAGCAGTATTTACAGGAATTATTGCTATAGGTTATTTAAGTTACTATTCTTTGGGAGGTAGGGAAAGCTATCCCATACTAACTCCTGGAGATGAACAAATCACTTTGCAACTGGATAATGGTGCAGTAAAAGTGATCGGGGAGGAGTTCATTAATTTATCAGATGAGCAAGGAAAGATAATAGGTACAGGAGACGGTAGGCGTTTGGTATACAATCCAGGAACCACTGCTGTAAAATCTGAATATAACATTATAAAAGTTCCGTATGGAAAACAATTTGAATTGAGCCTTGCAGATGGTACCCGTGTTCATCTTAATGCGGGTACTTCATTTAAGTATCCAGTTAATTTCATAAAAGGAAAAAATAGAGAGGTGTTTTTAACAGGAGAGGCCTACTTCGATGTTGCCAGGGATGAATTACATCCTTTTATAGTAAACGCTGAAGCGTTGAAAGTAGAAGTTCTTGGAACAGAATTCAATGTTGCTGCGTATCCGGAGGATTCCCAGGCTTTTGTTGTTCTTGTAGAAGGCTCAGTTGGCATGTTCAGTGAAGGGGAGACATTCCAGGAAGATCAGGGAGAACTTCTTTCACCCAATCATAAAGGTAGTTTTAATAAAGAGCAGAATTCGTTCTCAAAAGAAGAGGTTGTGACCGGGGTCTACACTTCCTGGATTAAAGGGGAATTAATTTTTAGAGATGTAACCTTTGCTCAAATGATAAAAAGATTGGAGCGTCATTATAACATTCCAATTGTGAACCTTAAGGAAGATCTCACCGATGAGACCTTTAATGCTAATTTCGGAAATGAGCCTATCGAGAAAGTTCTTGAGTATTTAACCCGAATTTACCAGATTGATTATACTATTTCAGATAATCAGATAATTATAAAGAATTAACCCATAACCACTAAAAGTTCGAACATATGGAATATATCTGACCCCAAAAAAAAACCGGAAAATGGTGACACATTTCCCGATTTTGATAAGTGATTAAAATTTATAACCACCTAGAAACAACTTAAATTTATGAAAATTCTTTTTATCCTAAAAAGAAGTCCTCACTTTTTTCTTAAAGATTTTAGGAAAACGAAGCTGAGTATGCTCTTCATTTTTTCAGCCCTTTTTTCAATTCATGCCAATACCTCTTATTCTCAACAACAAAATGTATCATTAGATCTGGATAATGTTACCATCGAACGTTTAATAGATGAAATTGAAAGCAGGACAGACTTTCGTTTTGTCTACAAAACAGCAGATGTCGATCTAGACAGAATAATTTCTGTAAAAGTAGAACGAAAATTAGTAAAGAATGTTCTTGAGCAAATCTTTTTTAACACACGGACAAATTTCACTATAATAAATGAGCAGATCCTGTTAACTGCGAAAGAAGCCGCTGAATCCACTCCTGAAACACGTCCCTCAAATTCTAAAGAGCCTTTGCAATCCATTGTATCAGGAAGAATCTTAAATGAGATGGGAAATCCATTTCCTGGTGTGAACGTAATTTTAAAGGGTTCCGGAAGGGGAGTTATTTCAGATCTGGAGGGTGAGTACAGGATAGCCGCACAACAACAGGATACTCTTGTCTTCCAACACATCGGTTACAAGATTCAGGAAATCCCTGTTAACAATCAAATCCAGATCAATGTTACCATGGAACAGGAAATTGGAGAATTATCTGAAGTAATAATTACAGGTATATTTGAGCGTGACCCTAACAGTTTTAGTGGAAGTGCTGTTACTGTGACCAGTGAGGAACTTCGTAGAAGGGGAAATGCAAATGTTTTTCAGGCCCTTCAGAATATAGATCCCTCTATTGTTATCATGGAAAACTTTGATCTTGGATCAAATCCTAACGCATTGCCTGATATGCAGATAAGGGGGTCTTCTACTTTTCCTGCAGATAATCAAACCCAGGGGTTTAAGGGGAATTACCTAAAGAATCCTAATCAACCATTATTTATCCTTAATGGCTTTGAAGTTTCTGTAGAACGAATTTTCGATCTCGATTTCAATCGGATAAACAGACTTACAGTTCTAAAAGACGCAGCTTCAAAGGCGATGTACGGATCAAAAGCTGCAAACGGAGTTGTGGTAATAGAAACAGATGCGATTAGTGGAGAAGAAACGAGAATAACATATACCGCTAATTTTGATGTTCAATTGCCGGACCTGTCAAGTTATAATCTTACCAATTCCTTAGAAAAATTGGAGGCTGAGACTTTAGACGGCTATTATCTTTCCAGAAATGCAGATGATTATATTCAATTGCAGCAATTATATAATGCCCGTTTGAAACTGGCAAAGGAAGGTCTTAATACAGATTGGATGGCAATTCCTTTGCGAAATGCAATTGGAACCAGGCATAGCCTTGGTGTAGAATTAGGAGGTGACAATTTACGAATTCTTGCCAACCTGAATTATCAGCATGAACCTGGAGTAATGAAAGGATCCTATAGGGAAAACATCGGGGGAAGCCTCACTGCCATGTATAATGTTGAGAATTTAAAATTTAGAAATATTACAACTGTAATTGGTAACAAGGGACAGGAGTCTTCCTATGGGGAATTTAACGAATATGCAATGATGAATCCCTATTGGCGGGCAAGAAGTTTGGACGGTAGTATCCCTTATTATTCTGAAGTATTAGATGAGGATGCGGGTATTGTTTTTACCAATCCACTTTACAATTCTACATTGGATTTAAAGAATGAATCGGGTTATCTGAACCTTATAAATAATTTTTATATGGAATGGCAAATTGCCCCTTCCATTAAATCTATCACAAGAATTGGGATTGATCTCAAAAGAAGTGATGCTGACGAATTTTATCCCGCAGGTCATACGATGTTCGATACTTACACAGATACGGAACGAAAGGGGTCTTATCAAGTGAATAATGGAAAAAGCTCTTATTTCTCAGCAGACCAGAACTTTCAATATTCGAGAAATATATCTGAACACTTTATATTCTTCAATGCCGGACTTAACATAAGTGAGAATAAGTATAATGAAGTTCAACATCTGGCTGAAGGTTTTCCCAGCAGTAGATTGAATAATATAACATTTGCCAGAGCGTATGCACTGGATTCCAGGCCAACGGGAATTAGCGGGTTGTCCAGGGAGCTTGGCTTCTTAGGAGTTGGATCATATGTTTATGACAATCGCTTTCTTAGTGATGTTACCATTAGAACCAGTGCCTCCTCCCAATTTGGCGCTGATAAGAGATGGTCTACCTTTTGGAGTTTAGGTCTTGGCTGGAACTTGCACAATGAAGAATTTTTGAAAGATTCTTTTGTAAGTCAATTGAAGATTCGAGGTTCCCTTGGTTCTACAGGAAATCAGAATTTCAACGTCAACCAGTCGATTATTACCTATGCCTATTATCAGGATAAATTCTACCAGGGATTTCCAGGTTCTTATCTTTTGAAGATGGGAAATCCGGATCTGCAATGGGAAACGAAATTCGATTATAATGGAGGTATTGATGCTAAAATTGGAAACTTTAATTTGAAGTTGGACTATTACCAAAGTTATACAGAAAATCTTATTTCAGACATAACCCTTCCTTATTCTACGGGTTTTAATAGTGTAAAGGAAAATCTGGGTAGAGTTAAGAATACCGGAATTGACGCTAACGCTTCTTACCTGGTTTGGTCTCAAGGAAATAATTTCATCAACCTCAATTTCGGTATTGCTACAAACAAGAATGAAATTGTGGAGCTTTCCAATGCTCTAAAGAGCTTTAACGAGAGACAAAATGAGATTGCTGCCGACACTGAAAACAATAAACCAGTATTGAAGTATGAGGATGGTATGTCAATGGACGCTATATGGGCAGTTCCTTCCAAAGGAATAGACCCGGCTACTGGACGTGAGATATTTGTGAAAAGAGATGGTAGCCTTACTTATGAGTGGGATGCAGATGATATGAAGGTTGTCGGAAATAATAATCCAGAATATCGGGGGATTTTCGGAGTTTCAGGAGAGTATGAAGGATTTGGATTAAGTGTAACAGCGCGGTATCTCGGCGGAGGACAAATCTACAATCAAACGCTTGTCGATAAAGTAGAGAATGTTGACATGAACTATAACGTTGACAGACGTGTATTGACTGGCAGATGGCAGTACCAGGGACAGGAGACCCGTTTCAAAGGATTGAGGGTATATGACTATGAAAGAGGAATGTACACTTTTGTAAATGAGATGACCAGACCTACCTCACGTTTTGTTCAGGACAGACGGGAACTTGATTTGGCTGCGATCAATGCATATTATGAATTTAAAGAGAATGTCACAGATATGTTAAGAATAGAGAGACTTAGGTTAAGTTTCAATATGAATAATGTAGTGAAATTCTCTTCTATTGAAATCGAACGGGGAACATTGTATCCTTTCTCCCGTACCATGTCTTTTTCTCTAACCACTAATTTTTAATCAGAGATCATGAATAATAAGAATATTATAAAAACAGTATTAATACTATTATTTGTAGTCGTTAATACGGGCTGTGAAAGCGATTGGTTTGATGAAGAATCCAGTATGCAATTAAGTGCTGAGGAACAATTTGAGACTAGCGATGGATTCAAAGATGCACTAATAGGAGCCTATCTTGGTATGACTGCTGAAGAACTATATGCCGAAGATATGACCTGGAACATGGTAGATTTATTAAGTCAGCAATATGCTGCACTACCGGTTCAGGGGGTCTATTCCAGTATACAACAATTTAATTATGAAAGTGTGCGTTCCTCTGGTCAAATAGAGGGGATTTGGTCAAAGGCTTATAATGTCATTGCCAATATTGATCTGGCTCTGGAAATGACTGACAAAAATCGAGGAGTTCTCGGAGAGATAGATTATGCTCTAATACGGGGAGAACTTCTGGGACTAAGAGCTTTTCTGCATTTCGATCTATTGCGTTTATTTGGTCACGGAAACTTAGAAAACAGGCAGGGTTTAATGGGAGAATATACAATTCCTTATGTCAAAACCTTTTCCAAGAACGTTACTCCCCAGCGAACCTATTCAGACACCTTTGAGCTTCTTCACGAAGATTTGGAGGAGGCTCTTGGTCTCTTAAACTCGGATCCTGTTTATAACGAGGAGCGTCCAGAAGATTATTTCAATGATGCTAATAGAGAAGGCTTTTATGATAACCGGGAACAGCGCATGAATTATTACGCAGTGAAAGGTTTGCAGGCAAGGGTTTTTCAATGGGAGGGAGAGCAACAAAAGGCCGCCAATGCAGCAGAGGAAGTAATACAAAATTCTTTTGCCCAATTAATAAATTCAGAAACCTATCCGGTTGCATCAGACAAAATTTTCTATCAGGAACTTTTGTTTTCTCTTGATATTGATGCCTTTGCAGATATTATTAATGATCAACTCACAGCTAATACGGAAGCTAGCAATAACGTAAATGCCGTTTATTACACTTCCTCATATGTGAGACAAATATATGAAACAGATAGTATTACAATAGGATTGGCCGATGTTCGATTTAATACATTCATGGAAACCCAATCTAAAGGAGTGGCGAACATCAAACTACTCCAACGCAACATTTCCACCGAAACATTTAACCAAATGCCATTGATCAAGCTTCCCGAGATGTATTATATCGCTGCTGAGGCAAATGCTAAAACTGGTAACCTGGGGAAAGCTATTATGTATATAGAAGAAGTTCGTAAGAGTAGAGGTATCCTGAATAATCTTTCTGTTAATTCAACAGTAGAAGAGATCCTTGCAGAGGTAAGGAAGGAGTATCAGAAAGAGTTTCTTACTGAGGGACAACTCTTCTATTATTATAAGAGGACGGGTGAAACGAAAATTCCCGGGATAAATAATTCCAATATTATTCCTGATGATGATATCTACGTACTTCCCTATCCCGATAATGAAATAGAATTTGGTAACAGGTAACAGAATCAAATAATTAAAGTAAAAGAAACGATGAAAAATATATATACTTTCTTAATAGTCATGGTGCTGGGATTTTTCGGGGTATCCTGTGAGCGGGATGAGATTGGTGCCTTTGAGGCTGAACCTGCTGTGAATTTTGTTAATGATTCTATCCAGTATTCCTTTGTCCAGAATCCTTCAAATGAATATCTCTTGGAAGTTCCGGTTAATATATTAGGAAATAGCAGTGCTGTTGACAGATACTTTGATGTACAGATCATAGATGATTCTCTCACTACTGCTAACCCAGAACTTTATGAAATTATTGAGGCAAAAGTACCGGCAGGAGCTTTTAGCGGGAATTTGATAATTAAATTAAAAAAATCTCCGGTTTTAGATGACACCTCAGTGTCGCTGCATGTCACTTTAGTTGAGTCGGATGATTTTTCTACAGGGATTCTGGAGGCGAGTTCGACTAAAATAATCTGGAGCAATAAGATAATTATCCCTGCCTGGACTTATTTCCGTTACTTTTTTACAAGTTATCCAAGCACCAAAGCTTACCGGATATTCATAGAGGTTACCGGGATGACTACGTTTAGCATAAACGATTACCGAGATTTAGGAGCGACAGGAGCTCAGGCTTTAGGAAAGGCTTATGGTGATTACATTCGTGCATATAATGCTGAACATCCCGATGCACCGCTTGTTCATGATGATGGACCTAATGAAGGAGAGCCTATTATTCCCGTGTATTAAATTTGAAAAAGTGAGGGATTTAAAATTTTAATAAAATATGATCTTATGAAAACTCTTATAAAAATAATGGCACTATGTTTTGTTGCCGCTCTTCTGCATTCCTGTTTTAAGGATGAAAGCACGCTGGATGTAAACACCATAGAAGGTGTGGAAATTGATACTTCCGGAATAAGCAATCTTACCATTTACCAGTTTGAAAATCTTATTGTAGAACCAGATCTGGTAACAGATGGCCTGGCTGAGGAGAGGCTCTCCTATGAATGGAAAATTAATCTAGAACCCGATGATACTGTATATCAGGTACTAGGGGAACAACGAAACCTTAATAGTGAGATTATCTTTAGTTCCACGGAACCGGGTGATTTTCATCAATTGGTTTATACGGTAACTGACGGGCAAACGGGCATAGACTATATTATGACGTGGCCTTTAAGGATATTGAATAGTATTGGTGAAGGTATTGTCGTGGCAGAAACACCTGATGGAATAAACACGGATTTGAGTCATATAATGAGTCCAGAGGTAACGCCTGATTTTGCTTCAACTGATGTAAAGCACAATGTATTTTCAACCCTTAATGGGACTACTATTCCTGGTATTACTAAACAGTTAAAAGGTTATACGATCTTCGGTGAAAATGCAATAATAGGAATTACCGATGAAATGATTTATAAAATTAACCCGTTGGATTACAGTTTGGCCGGGACTGATGGTGGCTTATTTTACGTAGCTCCTGAGTCTTTTAATCCACAAAAACTGGATGCGGTAAATCAGGGAAGTATTATAGTGAATAATGGAGAACTTACTTCTACTTTCTTAGGTGTATCCCGAAAATTTGGAGTTCCATTCACATCAGATTATGATGTGCCGGAAGTTTTTGCTGTAAATCCAGCTGCCAATCCTGCAGTAACCTTAAATTTTTACAGTGAAGAATTAGAACGTTTTATATACCAACCTTCGCTTACTCAATTTGGGGATAGAACAATGCATTTGATACCTGGTGATGAAGGTGCAGAATTTGATCCGGCTAATCTTTCAGGAAAGAAAAATCTGGCTGCAAGCGCAGGCACCAATGGGAATTTCCGTCATGTTTTACAAGATGAGGCATCAGGGGAAGTTGGATTGTATATTTTTGATGGGGGACAAAGTATTTATCCAGATATTTTCCCACCCGCACCAATAGCCTATTTTGATCTAAGTCAGGCTCCTGAAATTAATGAGGCGCAGTATTTTGCTTTTTTGGATGATCAACGAATACTTTATTACGCGACCACAACCAAAATTTATGCAGTTTTATTTGCGTCATCAAGTTTGCAGGTAGAAGAACGCTATACCTTGCCTGCAGGGGAAGAAATAACCACTTTACAGGTCTACCAGCAGGCAGATTATCCATTTAGAAGTACAGATGATTACTTGCCGCTGAACAACGATGCCCTACTAATGTCCTCATATGATAATACTCAAGGTAAAGTGTATCTGTTACCTCTTATTAATACTGGTTTAGGTAATGTGGATACTTCAAATATTACGAGCTATGAAGGTTTTTCCAGAATCACAGCTTTAGGAATACAACTTTAATTTTTTTATGATGTAAGGTGATCTGGCAGCATTTATCGATGTTGTCAGGTTCACTACATCCTAACCTCACCTATTAATGAAGAAAATACTGAAAATAGCCAAGTTGGAATTGAGCCTTTTGTTCTATTCTCCAATTGCATGGTTAATCCTAATAATATTTATAATTCAATGTGGAGTCAACTTTGTTGAACTTCTCGAAGCCCGTGAAGCTCAGCAACAACTGGGATACCCAGTGAAGGGATTGACCATGGACATCTTTGGAGGGAATCAAGGCTTTTTTGCCGCAGTGCAGAATAAGCTATACCTGTATATTCCCTTATTGACCATGGGACTAATGAGTCGTGAGTTGAGTAGTGGATCCCTAAAACTTCTTCTTTCTTCTCCTGTCACTAATCGACAGATAATTCTGGGTAAGTTCCTCTCCATGATGCTCTACGGTTTCCTGTTAGTGCTTGTATTAATGTTGATCGTAGGTTTCGGAGCCTTTTTCATTGAGAACCTTGATTTTAAATTCTTAATTGGGGGAATTCTGGGATTGTACCTTCTTATTTGCGCATATGCCGCTATTGGTCTATTTATGTCTAGCCTTACTTCCTACCAGGTCGTAGCAGCCGTTAGTACTTTAGCAGTTCTCGCAGCCCTTAATTTTGTTGGTGAAATTGGGCAAAGTATAGATTATGTAAGAGATATAACCTACTGGATATCCATTCAGGGGAGAGCAGACAATTTTATAAATGGTCTCATCAGTACTAAAGATCTTATCTATTTTATTCTGGTGATAGGTTTGTTCCTCCTCCTTACTATTATGAGATTAAACAGTGGTAGAGAAATTCGGTCTTCAATGGTAATGGCAACCCGGTATGCTTTAGTAGTGATTGTGGTTTTGTTTATAGGATATTTCAGTTCACTGCCGGCTTTCGATGTGTATTATGACACTACCAGATTTAAGGAGCAAACCCTAACGCAAAACAGTCAGGAACTTCTTGAAAAACTTGAAGAGCCTCTCACAATTACCACATATGTGAATGTATTAAATGTTTGGGCAAATGTGGGGGCTCCCAAATACCGGATCATGGACCTCAACCAGTTTGACAAGTACACACGATTTCTGCCGGATTTGGAAATGAGGTATGTTCCTTATTACGATTATTCCCTTAACAGTAGGGATAGTACAGAGAAAACTTTAGAAGAAAGAGGTAGGCAGGCTGCAATTGCTTATGGATATGATTTCGAGGATCTTCTCACTCCGGAAGAAATAAGGGAGCAAATCGACTTGGTGCCCGAACTCAACCTATTTGTAAGAACTGTAGAATACGAGGGTAGGAGCACGTTTCTCAGAATGTTTTTTGATATGGTGACATACCCTGAAGAAGCAGAAATTTCAGCTGCAATAAAACGTCTCTTACAGGAACCTCCGGTTGTAGGAGTCCTTTCGGGAAATGATGAAAGACGAATTGACCTCACCGGCGACAGGTCTTATAAAGATCTGACCAATACAAATAATTCTCGAGGAGCTCTTATTAACAAAGGGTTTGATGTTGTAGAAATTGCCATTGACAGTGTGCAAGAAATTCCTATAGATCTTGCTGCTTTGGTGATCGCAGATCCTTTTAATACATATTCTGAGGAACAGGCGCAGAAAATTAACAATTATGTTGAAGCAGGCGGTAATATGCTTATCGCGGGGGAACCGGGAAAACAATCTCTCCTAAATCCAATCATCGAACAATTTGGCCTCACCTTTAAAGAAGGAATGTTACTGCAGGAGAGTGAAAAGTTTGAGCTGGATTTGATACAGGCTGAAGTTGCTGAAGAGGCATCCAAAATAGGAATAGAGTTCGAAAATGAACATGTTATAAGTCTACCTGGCGCAGTGGGAATTTCTATTAATTCCGATAAGAAATTTAATGTAATACCTGTACTCAAAGCTGATTCGGATGCCGTATGGAACAAGTCTGGAAATTTTGATCTTGAAACTGATACCATTGTATTTGATCCTCAAACAGATTTAAGAAGCGAAGCTCCGTTAGCAGTTGCTGTTACCCGGAAATTTGAAGATAAACAACAGAAAATAGTGGTGATTGGAGATGCGGACTTTATGAGTAATGGAGAGTTGGGAAGGTTTAATCTAAGACCCAGAAATTACGAATTCACATTTCAAATGTTTAAATGGTTTAGTGACGGGGAATTTCCCGTTGATACATCACGTCCGGAACCTATTGATAACACCATTCAGGTTTCAACGGAAGGAATATCATGGTTTGAGTTGCTTTTTATAGGTGGCATACCGGTTGTACTTGGATTTGCAGGAGCCTTCACTCTTGTGAACAGGAAAAGAAAATAAGGAATTCATATTTAAAAATATTAGCAAAATGTCAAAAAGTATTGCACAGATAAAAAACCTTTCCCACCGGTATAGTAAAGATTGGGCTATAAAAAATATTTCTTTTGAGATTTCGAACAAAGGAATTCTTGGACTATTAGGATCTAATGGGGCTGGAAAATCTACTACAATGAATATTTTATGTGGAGTAATTAACCAAACTGAAGGAGAGGCTTTTATAGATGGAATTAATGTCCGTGAAAACCCTGTAGAGGCCAAGCGCTTAATAGGTTTTCTACCACAAAAGGCACCACTCCACCTTGAACTTACAGTAGATGAGTATCTCGTTCATTGTGCTCATATGAGATCTATTCCTTCGAAGGATATAAAGGATGCATTGGAATATGCGAAGGCAAAATGTGGAATTACCCACTTTAGTAATAGAATACTCAGTAATTTATCCGGAGGGTACCAGCAGCGTGTAGGATTGGCTCAGGCCATTATTCATAACCCAAAGCTTGTTGTTCTGGACGAACCCACCAATGGGCTGGATCCTAATCAAATTTTGGAAGTGAGAAAATTGATAAAAGAGATCGCAGAGGAGCGGGCAGTAATTTTATCTACTCACATACTTCCTGAGGTACAGGCCACCTGTGATGATATAGTAATGATAGAAAATGGACAGGTAGTATTCCAGGATACACTACATGCCTTTAATAATTACATAGAGCCAGATACCTTAATCATGGAGCTTGAACGTCCTCCTTCGAAGGAAAAGTTGCTGGAGGTTCAGGGGATTACAGATGTTGATTTTATTAATAATACCCGGGTGCGCTTGAAATTTATCTCGGAGACCGGAATCACTCAAAGGTTAATTAAAGTCAGTGTAGAAAATGATTGGGCTCTATCTGAGATTTACTTAGAAAAGGCATCATTAGATGGTGTATTTGCTCAATTGTCCAAAAGTCCACAACAGGAGAGAGCAGAGTATGAGGCACTTCAAATAAATAATCAAAAAACCATTTAATGAAAAAAATATTTAGAATAGCCCGTTTGGAGCTGGCTATCATGTTCTTTTCCCCTATAGCATGGCTGGTGCTCATAATTTTTATTATTCAGACGGGTTTAACTTTTACCGAACTTCTTTATAGCCAGGAAACGTACCAACAACTAGGAAGAAAGTTACCCCCTATGAGTAAAGTTCTATTTGCAGGAGAGGAAGGGATTCTCGCAACGGTTCAGAAGAATTTATATTTATACATCCCTCTGCTAACAATGGGATTATTTAGTAGGGAGACCAGTAGTGGTTCTATAAAACTATTGCTTTCTTCTCCGGTTACTGTGACACAAATGGTTATGGGTAAGTTTCTTTCAATGATGGTTTATACCCTATTACTGGCAATGGTTCTCGGTACGTTTATAGGTGCCGGAATGATTTCTATTGAGGCCCTGGATATAAAGTTTGTGCTAGGTGGTATTTTAGGAATTTATTTATTGATGTTGGCTTACTCAGCCATAGGTTTATTCATGTCTACTTTAACCTCATACCAGGTAGTAGCCGCAATAAATACTTTAGCAGTTTTAGCCTTCTTCAATTTTATTGGGGAGGTCGGTCAGGCCTATGATTTTATTCGGGATATTGCTTACTGGCTTTCAATTTCAGGAAGAGCAGACAACTTTGTAAACGGACTTATTAGTTCAAAAGATCTCATTTATTTCCTTCTGGTGACCGGTCTCTTTTTAGCGCTTACTATTATTAAACTTCAGGATGAAAGAGAAACTCGATCAAAGAAGGTTAAATTTGTTCGATATAGCACGGCAATAATATTAGTCGTTGCCATAGGTTATATCACTTCTTTGCCTGCAATTAATGCTTATTACGACACAACCCGTTTTAAAGACAGAACCCTTACCAAGACTTCTCAAGATCTCGTGAGTGAACTGGAGGAACCTATAGTACTCAATACTTACGTCAATGCAGTTCACCGCAGTGCGTCTTATGGAGCTCCCGAGAATAGAATTAGTGATCTTAACCGTTTTGAACAATACCGTAGGTTCATGCCTGAAATGGAAATGAATTATGTAGTATACTATGATACCCTACAGTATAACGACACCACAACTACTCTTCTGGAGAAAGCGAAAAAGGCAGCTTCTGCTCATAAATTTGATTTTGATGAAATGCTCCCTCCTAAGGAAATTAAGAAAACCAAAGACCTGGTTCCCGAAAACAATCGTCTGGTCCGGTTCATGGAATATAAAGGGGAGCAAACACCTTTGAGGATGTTTGATGATATGTATGTCTATCCGGGTGAATCAGAAATTTCAGCAGCTATAAAAAGATTAATCTCTGGACCGGCAAGAGTAGGTCTACTACAGGGAAATAATGAGCGAAAATCTGAAAGCATGGAGGACGCCGGATACCAAATAATCACCAAAGGTGTTAATATCAGAGGTTCACTAATAAATCAGGGTTTTGAGGTTTCTGACATTCTAATCGATGAGATTGATTCGATTCCCCGGGATATTGAAGTTCTTATAGTTTCCGACCCTAAAAGTTCATATACTCAACGGGAGATTCAGAAAATTCAGGAATTCATAGCGGCAGGAGGGAATATGTTAATTGCAGGAGAACCTGGAAGACAATCTCTATTGAACCCAATTCTCCAGGAGTTGGGAATGGCTTTTGCACCGGGAACACTATTGCAAGAGACCAAAAATTTTGAACCAGATCTGCTTCAGGCAGTTTTCACGCCCCAGGCCAGGGAGCTTGGTTATGGTTTTTATGATGATGCTGTTGTTACCATGCCAGATGCTATGGCCATTCAGGTATCTGATTCTACAGAATTCAAAGTGACTCCAATTCTCATTACCGACCACACCGCTACCTGGAATAAAATAGAAGAATTTGACCTGAATACAGAGAAGGTTAGATTTAATCCTGAAACAGATCAAAAAGTTCTGGCTCCGGTAGCTCTTGCTTTAGAAAGAGATTTGAATGAACATAAACAGAAGATCATGGTGATAGGAGATGCCGACTTTCTGAGTAATGCAGAAATGAACCGAAATAGTCCCAGGTCAGTAAACTCAAGTTTTGTTATAAGAATGTTCAGATGGTTTAGCGATGGGGAATACCCGGTTAATACTGCAAGAAAGGCGGCTATTGATAATGTTATCAAGTTTTCAAGATTTGAAATACAATGGCTCAAAGGATTTTATACGGGTATTATTCCAGTTGTTCTAGGGGGACTAGGAATGTTCATTCTCATTAGGAGAAAAAGGCGATAAAAGCACCTTCTAAATTTAAAATAAATGACAATTCAGAAGTGGGAATTCTGCTTTTGATGAAAGAATAACTATGAAAAAAATACTATTTACGCTACTACTGGCCAGTTTACCCTCAGGTCTACTTGCACAGGATACCACTTCATCTATTAAAGTTGAAGAAATCCCAATGGATCCTAAAGTAAAAATTGGGGTTCTGGACAACGGCCTTACTTATTATATAAGGAAAAATTCTGAGCCACAAAAGAGGGCCCAATTGTATTTGGTTCTTAAGGCAGGCTCTATTCAGGAGAATGATGACCAGAAGGGATTAGCGCATTTTACTGAGCACATGGCTTTCAATGGAACAAAGAGTTTTCCGAAGAATGAGCTTATAGATTATCTGCAAAAAGCGGGGATAAGATTTGGAGCAGATTTGAATGCTTATACAAGCTTCGAAGAAACTGTATATCAACTTCCTTTACCCACAGATGAGCCGGAGCTGTTCAAATCGGGATTTAGAATATTATCGGAATGGGCGGGGAACATCACCTTTGATAATGAGGAGATTGATAAAGAAAGAGGAGTTGTAATCTCAGAAGAAAGGCAGCGAGGAAAGAACGTTTCAGAAAGAATAAGTAAACAATTACTTCCAGTTTTACTGGCCGATTCGAGATATGAAGACAGGTTACCTATTGGAGAAATAGAAATCATTGAGAATTTTGATTACGAAACCCTAAAGAATTTTTACAGGGACTGGTATAGGCCAGATTTACAGGCGGTCATTGCTGTGGGAGATTTTGATGTCAAAATGGTGGAGGAATTGATTAGGAAGAATTTTTCCGGTTTACCTAAAAGCAATGGGAAGCCAAAAAAAGAACATTATGATATTCCTTCCAACGAAAAACCACTGGTGAAAATAGTTACAGATCCCGAGTTTCCTTACACGGTAGCTTCTGTGATATATAAACACCCTGCTACTGTTACAACTAATACAGAAGATTTTAGGAACTCTGTAATCAAAAGTGCTGTAAGTAGTATGCTGTCCAGGAGAATTAGTGAAAAGATCCAAAGTGGATCGGCAGCTTATTTAAATGCAGGAGCCAGTTACGGCTCATATCAGGGAGGAATTGCTAATTTAGATGCTTTTACCCTACAGGTGGTGGCTAAAGAACCAGGCCTTTTAAAAGATGCTATTGAAGGGATCATGGATGAAGTGCATTCTATGGAACAATATGGATTTACCCAGACAGAATTCGATAGGGTGAAAGAGAGCTTTATGACATCTGTGATCAAAAGTCATGCAGAGAAAGATAAAACTTCCTCTAAACATTATGTTAATCAGCTTGTGGAACATTTCACTAAAGGAGAAGCCGTTATTGATATGGACTACTCTTTGGATTTCTATAATACCTATCTGGCTGGAATCTCCCTGGAAGAGGTAAATCAAATGGCTGATAGTTTTGTCACAGAAAGGAAACAGATTATTCTGGTACAGGCTTCCGAAAAAGATAAAGAACTTCTTCCTACAGAACAGGACCTGCTTGAGTGGGTAAACAGTAAAAGAGAAATCTCCGCATATGAAGACGACTTCGTGGATGGTCCCCTGGTTAATGAAGCTCTTACCGGTTCAAAAGTGCTAAAATCAGTAGAACATGCCGTCAATGGAACTACGGAAATAGAATTGTCGAACGGAGTACAGGTGATCTTAAAACCTACAGATTTCAAGAATGATCAAATCCTGTTTTCTTCTTTTAGTCCGGGAGGCTATTCTCTGGCATCAGAGGATGAGTTACACTCTTCAAAAATGGCAGCTGGAATCATTTCTTCATCCGGAATTGGGGAATATACTTCGACTCAATTAGATAAGATGCTAACAGGGAAAACAGTTTCTATTTCCTCTTTTATCAGCACCTATTTTGAGGGAATAAAAGGATCCTCTTCTCCAAAAGATCTTAAAACTGCTCTTGAATTAATCTATTTGTTTTACACAAAACCCCGCAAAGATAGTATTCCTTTTAAGAGAATCCTGGAAAATACAAGGGTATCCCTCGAAGGTAAGTCGGCCAATCCAATGTCTGTTTTTCAGGATACTATTAATGCAGTAATGCAGGGTAATGGGCCTTGGGCTACAGAGCTTTCACTCCAAAATATTGACAAGGTTTCCCTTGAGGAAGCTTACGATTTTTATACTGAAAGGTTTGCAGATGCAAGTGATTTCACCTTCACATTTGTAGGTAATTTTGAAAAGGATTCAATAATACCTCTCTTGGAGACCTATCTTGGATCACTACCTGCAACCAATAGCAAAGAAGACTTTAGAGATGTAGGTATCGAACCTATTCCAGGAAATATTACCCGGGTAGTTCATCGAGGGCTAGAGGAAAAGGCGGTAGTGGTTCTTACCTACCATGATCAGTATGAATATGAGCAGATGAATAATACCGAACTCAATATGATTAAATCTTCTCTGGAGACAAAACTTCTAAAAAGATTAAGAGAAAAAGAAAGTGGGGTTTACAGTCCCTCAGTAGGACTTAGTAAAGTAAAAATTCCATCTTCATATTATTTATTCTCTATTTCTTTCAGTTGTGCGCCAGAACGTGTAGATGAACTCATAGAGGCCACAAAAGATGAAATTGCACTTCTAAGAAGAGAGGGACCTACCCAGGATGAACTGGATAAGTTTATAGCTCAGGAACAACGACAAAAAGAGACACAACTGAGATCTAATAGTTATTGGCTGAATTATATTCAGAATGTATACCAGGGTGAAATTGAGATGGACTATATTCAAAACTATAATTCTTACTTGGAAGCATTAACTCTTTCAAGATTAAAGAAAGCATCAAAAAAATATCTTTCTACAGAGAATTCTGCCCGACTTGTGTTGTTGCCAGAGAATAATATTTAAAATGTCATATGGTAATATCAGGAAATTAAAATGATATTAAATAACGTATCTCTGTTATGCTCATGCTGGCGGAACTTATCAAAAATTGCTGAGAAAGATTAAGCCTTCTTGTGTCAAAGTGATCTCATTCAAAACTAAAGCCGGAGGTAAGACTTTGGCTTTAACTTTTGTCTATAATTAACAGGTTTAAAAATTAAATTGGTAAATTTTCATCGAGTTCATTGGATTTCATTAATTTAGATTTGCTTAATTGTATGTCGAATAATAATCCATAGTTATGAAAACAGCCGTGACAAAAGAATTTTTTTTCAACAAAAGCCTCCTAATTTTACCAATTTTTGCAGCACTTATCTATAGTTGCAGCCCTGAAGAAGAATTAGAAAAACCATTTGAGGAGATTGTATTGGACAATGATTTAAAGTTTGTGATAGATGTTTCAGAAGATCCTTTTTCGTACGCAATAATTACGAAAGATGGGCTACGGGACACTTTGCAGCTCGAGGTAATTGAGGTACGGCAGCTTGATTATTTTAAGACCTCACCTGCGAAAATTGACACTGGCCAAAACGATATCATTTATCTGAATAGAGATAATCTAAGCTTTAGTTTTAATTTGAAAGGTGAAATCTCGGAAAAAGACTCTAAGTAGTGCTTAACCTCTCCGATAGGTTTCTTCAAAATTAATCTTGCAATATTCTCCTTTTAATTTCTTTCCTTTATAACATATTCCATCAGTTACCTTATAATGGGTGTCGATTAGAAACCACTAAATTGGTCTTAGTCATCGTCATTTTATACCTTAGATGATACTCAATATTTTTTTAGACCCCCAATGATTAATTTAATGTCGCCAAATTGGACCCTAGCCTTTCTCTTAGAACAGATTTTCAGCGCCCCAATGAGTAGCTAAAACAGCAGTAATTGAAAATATTTCTTAAATCTAGGTGATCATAAAGCTCCTGTTTTGATCATTCATCATAATTCCACAAATTTATTCATCAAACTCATTCTTCTATGGAATAATGAGTTTGATGAATATTCCTTCAGGTTCATTAATTCTAATGGTTGTGTCCGCCTTCGCCCTTCTGCATTTCTGCCATTAGATAGTAGGCATTATTATAGGCAAATCTGGTATCTTCTGGCAAATCTTTTAATAGCTTTATTTCAACCCATTCACCTTTATCAGTCCCGGTAATAACTTCTACAGGTCTAAAGCTCCATGCGTCTCCTTCCTCTTCTGCTGTAAAAGCATAAAATTTTTCCCCTTCTCTCACTATGGCAGATTCGGGTAGGGCTGTTGTTTGTTGATTATCAACCGCAATTCGTCCCCTTACATACATTCCCGGCACCAGATTCTCCGGTCTGTCGATGATTTCCGCATGTACATGCACGGCTTTAGGATCCTGTTCAAAATTCTTGCTTACAGAAATGATTTCCGCAGTTAATTCAGTTCCAGGTAAGGATTCGATAGTGAAAAATACTTTCTGTCCTTTTTCTACTTTGGCAACATCTTTTTCAAAGACCATAAGGTCTACATGAACATCCTTCGTATTGATTATGTGGAACATTTCAGACTGCGCCTGTACAAACTGGCCGGTTTTGATATCTACAGATTGAACAGCGCCATCTATCGGACTTCTAACCGGAATCCTTTGCTGAATATTTCCATTCCGAATAGCTTCAGGATTAATATTTAATTGTTGGAGTTGAGCCTTGAGCCCTGCAACCTGTCCTTTCAGGCTTTGAAATTCTGCCTCGGCACGTTGAAAAGTCTGTCCTGAGCCCACTCCGGCTTCATACAACTTCTTTTGTCTTTGGAACTCTTTTTCCTGATAATTCAGGCTATTCAGAGCGTTCATATATTGTGTTTGTACTTCGATGATCTCCGGGTGTTCAATAAATGCCAGGACATCTCCACGCTTAACTTCATCTCCTTCGATTACTGTTATTGATGATACGTTACCTCCAATTACAGGAGTAACTGCAGCTTCACTTTGAGGAGGGACTTCGAGCTCTCCATTTGCCTGTACATAACCGCTCATTAACCTGGTTGTGAGGCTGTCAATTTTCATATCGAGTACATCGAACTGCTGCTGTGAAAGCATAGCTTCCTTGACGGCTTCTGTTTTAGCAGGTTCACCGGCTTCTTCTTTCAGATTCCCCTCTTTTTCAGCATTTCCCCCGCAAGACAATAGGAGGAGAAACGGAAGTATATATAGTGTTTGAAATTTCATCTTTTTAGTTTTTTTCCTGTTAGGTAAAATTGTAATTCTGCAAGGGCTATCTGGTAATTTTCAAAAGCCTCGAGCGCTTTGATTTCTGACTCCATTGCATTGTCTAAATTCTGAATAAAAGCCACATATTCAATGGCACCTTCATTAAAGGCAAGTAAAGAGCCCTCCCGTTGTTCCTTCAGCAAGGGAAGGACTTCATTCCTGTAAAACTGCCATGAAGATTTCCAACGTTTGTAGTTTCTGAAGGCGATTTCATAATCAGATTTTATCTGGACTTTCTGAAAACCGGCAGCTCTTTGCGCAATTTCCTTTTCTATTTTTGCCGCTTTAGCTTCTCCGTGTGCAGCTCCGGAAAGGATTGGAATAGATATTCCGGCCTGATAATTATAAAAACCGGTTGCTCCATTCACTTTTTGAAGTCCGTACTGAACACTGAAATTGGGAAAGAAATTAGCCTTTTCTGCAGCATAAGCAGCTTCCGCCACCGCGACCTTCTTTTCAGAAACTTCCAAAATAGGGTGATCCTCAGGCAGATCTCCGGTAAGGAAAATTTCATCCTCCCGAAGGTCATTAAAATCATCCGGAACGTCATAGACTTCATCATCTCCCAGCCAAAGATTCAGTTTTTGGACGGCTGTTAAATAGTCCATTTCGGCCTCCTGCAAATCAATTGAAATCTGGCTGATCTTATTTTTGGCTGTCAGCATTTCTAATCTCGAAATGGCCTCGACCTCGTACCGCAGACTAACTGCCTGTTCTAATTTTTGGTACAGGGAATCCAGTTCCTGAAATAACAGATACTGTTGCTTTGCGGAAAAGGCACGACTCCAGGCTATTTTCACCTCCTGTGCCACCTGGAGTTGAGACAGCTCAAAAGCTTCTTCGGCAAGCGCGATCCTTTGATTGTAAAGCTTGTGTTTAGAAGGTATTCCTAATAAATTAATTCCCTGCTGTTGAACCCCGACCGTGGTGTATATTCCACCTGCTTCTCCAAGCTCTTCTCCACCCGTGAATACTTCGGTTTCCCCAAGATCCCAGGCAGATCTTTTCATTGCCTGCTCCCGTTCAATTCTCAACTTTTCATTTTTTAGAAGTGGGTAATTCTGAAGAGCCAGGGCAACGGCTTCCTCCTGACTTACCTGCGGAGATAATTCAGTTGTCTGAGCATTCAAACCGACTGGTAAAAGGAATAGAACTAGGATAAGCGCAAAAGATCCACCTGTTGCGGGTTTAAATTTCATCCTACCCGACCTTGACTCAACCCATTTATAAAGAATAGGCAAAATGAACAATGTGAGCAGGGTAGAGGTGATCAGCCCTCCAATAACTACAGTTGCCAGGGGTCGTTGCACTTCTGCACCCGCAGAGCTTGAAATTGCCATAGGCAGGAAACCAAGCACATCGGTAAGAGCCGTAAGCAAAATAGGCCGGATTCTACTTCTTGTTCCAAGACTGATCCTTTCATTTAGATTTTTCACACCTTCTTCTTTTAATTCATTGAAACTGCTTATAAGTACAAGACCATTTAAAACAGCCACCCCAAACAAAACAATAAAGCCCACCCCGGCAGAAATGCTAAAGGGCATATCCCGCAGCCATAAAGAAAATATTCCACCAATAGCTGCAAGTGGAATGGCTATGTAGATCATGGTGGTTTGCTTGAACGACTTGAGAGCAAAAAAGATCAGGATAAAAATGAGGAGCAGGGCAATAGGGACTACCATTTGCAGTCTTTTGCTTGCCCGTTCAAAATTTTCAAAAGCTCCATCGTAGCGAATGTAATAACCGGGTGGTAGTTCAAACTCAGCGTCCAGTTTGGTCTGAATATCTTCCACCACAGATTTTACGTCGCGATTCCGGATATTGACTCCCACGTAGGTGCGACGGTTGGTGTTATCTCTGCTGGTCTGCATCGGGCCGGGCTGATAACTTATTTCAGCTACTTCTTTCAGCGGTATCTGGCTACCTGAAGGCAGGGTTACGTATAAATTCCTAATATTCTCTATACTCGTCCTTTCCTCTTCCTGTAGTCGCACTACCAGGTCAAACCGCCTTTCCCCTTCAAAAATAACTCCTGCATCTCCGCCTGCAAAAGCAGACTGGATAAGGGAATTCAGCTCCTTGATCTGTAAACCGTATTGCGCAGTTTTATTCCTGTTATAGTTGACCGTTATTTGCGGTAATCCGGCTGTGGCCTCTACTTTCATATCGGCAACGCCTTCTACCGTAGCAATAATATTACCCATCTCCTGCGCCTTACTTGCCAGAACCTCCAGATCTTCACCATAAAGTTTGACTGCAACATCTTCTCGAACACCTGTAAGAAGTTCGTTGAACCGCATTTCTACTGGCTGAGTAAATTCATAGCTAACGCCGGGAATAATCTCTATGGTTTCTTTGATCTTTGCAATAAGTTCATCCTTAGAATCGGCAGAAGTCCACTCATCTTTATCCTTCAGAATTATAAAACTGTCTCCAATGTCCATAGGCATAGGATCTGTGGGGACATCAGAAACTCCAAACCGGGTGACTACCTGTTCTATTTCGGGGTACTCGTCCAGAAGAAGCTGTTCTATTCTTGTGGAGGTTGCAATTCCCTCGTCAAGCGAACTTCCCGGTTTCAGGATAATGTGAAAAGCTATGTCCCCTTCGTCGAGCTGCGGAATAAATTCCCCTCCCATTTTGGTGAACATAAAAGCAGCCAAAGCGAAAAAGGCTATGGCGGTGCCAAGCATTATTTTTCCTCTTTTTAAGGATTTGTTTAATAGAGGCTCATATTTATTCTGAACCCAGCCGACAAATTTATCGCCATAGGATCTCTTTCGTTTCTTACTCTCCTTCAGAAAGAGCGCAGAGATCATCGGCACGTAAGTCAAACACAGGATCATTGCACCCAGCATGACAAAAATAAAGGTAAGAGCCATTGGTTTGAACATCTTGCCTTCAACACCTTCCAGAGCGAGGATTGGAAGAAAAACAATGAGTATTATAAGCTGCCCAAAAAAGGCAGAATTCATCATCTTTTTTGCAGAAGAGGAGGCGATTGAATTTCTTTCAGATTTATTTAATTCGCCTCTTTTCTTCATGCGCTGATGAATCGTAAAAACGGTACTTTCTACAATGATCACGGCTCCGTCGACTATGATCCCGAAATCTATTGCCCCCAGGCTCATCAGGTTTGCCCAAACGTCGAAAAGGTTCATGAGAATAAAAGCAAACAGGAGGGAGAGCGGAATTGTGGAGGCAACTATTAAACCTCCCCGCCAGTTCCCAAGGAGCAGCACCAGGACAAAGATCACGATCAATCCTCCTTCGAGCAGGTTTTTCGTAACTGTGGAAGTAGTGTCACTAATAAGTTCACTTCTATCCAAAAATGGCTTTATGGACACTCCTTCAGGAAGGGATTTCTGGATCTGCTTGATCCTGTTTTTTACATTGTCAATCACCTCATTGGAATTGGCTCCTTTCAGCATCATTACCATTCCGCCAACGGCTTCTCCCTGTCCGTTTTTTGTCAGGGCCCCATAACGTACGGCACTTCCTATTCGAACATCAGCAACATCGGCAATAGTTATAGGTACTCCGCCGGAAGTGGTGACCACAATTTTTTCCAGGTCCTCCACACTTCGGGCAAGGCCCTCGCCCCGAATGAAGTTTGCCTGATGGTTTTTTTCAATGTAAGCCCCGCCGGTATTCTGATTGTTATTTTCGAGGGCGGTAAAAACATCAGAAATGGAAAGTCCAATAGCCTTAAGTTCATCCGGGTCTACAGCAACTTCGTATTGCTTGATCATTCCGCCAACCCCGTTCACTTCCACAACTCCCGGTACCATTGCCATTTGTCGGCGTACAATCCAATCCTGAATTGTTCTGAGTTCAGTAGGGGAGTAGTCATCTTTGAATTCCTCTTCTACTTCGAGCGTGTACTGATAAATCTCCCCCAGTCCGGTAGAAATAGGTCCCATGGAAGGTTGTCCAAAACCTTCGGGAATTTCATCTTTTACGGCATTCAGCTTTTCACCTACTAACTGCCTGGGGAGATAAGTACCCATATCGTCTTCAAAGACAATGGTTACTACGGAAAGTCCGAACCTCGATACCGAACGTATCTCTGTGACGCCGGGCAAATTACTCATGGCAATTTCCACGGGGTAGGTGACGAACTGCTCGATGTCTTCAGTTCCTAAATTGGGTGCCTGGGTGATCACCTGCACCTGGTTGTTCGTGATGTCTGGCTGGGCATCTACCGGTACCTGAAAAACGCTCCAGATCCCTGCACCAATGAGCACCACGGTTAAGAGACCAATAATAAATTTATTATTGATCGAAAAATCAATGATCTTATTAATCATACATGATAATTTAATTCAGTTTGTGATAAAATTCTCTGGTCGGAGCCAGTGACAAAAGGATATAGCTATCCTAAAACTGAATTAAATACGGGGAGGCTGAAAATGAGAAAAGGCAATTTCCTTACCTGCACTCTCGCCAAACAGAGGTGTCAAAAAGGGTGTTTTTTGCTCAAATACTTCGAAGCTACTTGTTTCGAATCTCACCACATGCACATGGCAGCAGTGACACTGGCAAAAAGGAGGACAGTCATCAGAAGTTCCATGCTGATCTCCTTGCTGATCCTGATCTACTTCCAAACTAACGACGGTAGTATCCTGACTTTCAGACGCGGCTATGTCATCGCAGGGTATAAAGTTCAACCCCAGGAAATAAAAGGATAATATAATTGCGAAAAATTTCACTGTGCAAAACTAGGAAAAAGATAAGCAAAAGGTGGAAAGAATGGTAGAAAATCCCCCTTGGGTAAAATCCTCCATGAAGCTTCATGCTCTTCATGGAGATTAAAGATTTCACTTTTCGTGAATTATATTCTAGCTAAAGTGAATGGTTAAAGAGGGCTATTAAATAAATTGGCATTATAATGTAATACCATATTGTTACTGACAATTATGAATTCTCTACCAGGAAGATCTATCTTCTCCAGTTCAAAATAGAAATTTATTTTATCTAATTTTAATCATTTGATTTAACAGCAAATGGTAATTTTATCTTAGACACGGGAAAGACGCTGAAGAATTCACAAATTAGTTAACCAAAGGAAACTTTATGCAGGACTTGGTTATTAACCAATGGGCGAAAATATTTGAAATAGAATTAGACCAACCTATAAAGATAATTTTGTTTTTTTGAGAAAAGCACCAAATTTTTCTGATGCGGAAGTAAATTGCTATTAGGTATGAAAATTAACCAGATGCTTAAATTGACATTAAAGACAGACCCTAAAGTAGAAACAGTATTTGCGAATTATCCCGACTTTGTTAGGGATAAAATGCAACATCTACGGGAATTAGTAATTGAAACAGCAGAAGAAACGGAAGGTGTAACCGTTTTGGAAGAAACTTTGAAATGGGGCGAACCCAGTTTTGTCACTAAAAATGGCAGCACTTTACGAATGGATTGGAAAGAAAAAACTCCTGACCAATATGCACTGTATTTCCAATGCACGAGTAAATTGGTTGATACCTTCAGATTAGTTTTTGACCACAAATTTCAATATGAAGGAAATCGAGCAATCGTCTTTCAATTAAACCAGAAAATCCCGGAATTGGAATTAAAAGAATGTATTAGGGCTTCTTTGAACTATCACAATGTAAAGGAGCAGCTTACTTTGGGAATTTAAACTGAAATAAAAAAGCCAGTGCACAACAGTGTAAAAAATAAACGGAATGGTAGTGGAAAAGCTTATAGTTTTCCATCGAATTCTGTGGATAAACTAAAGTTTTGAGACTCGTAACCGATTGAATTTTAAGTACTAGGCGTTGCGCATCATACCAAAAATCGAAAGATTAATAGATTTTACAAATAATTAAAAAAATTTATTTCTACGAGGTGATTTAAACCAGATGAATATCCGCCAGGATAAAGGAAATCTCTGGGAGAATTTTTTAATAGCCGAACGTTTAAAGTACAATGCCTATAATGGTTCATTAGCCAAAGGATATTTTTGGAGAACGGTACAGCAACAGGAAATTGATGATGTAGAAGAGGAAGCTGGAGCATTAAAAGGCTTTGAAGTCAAATCGAATTCAAAAAGTAAAGTAAAGGTTCCGAAGACTTTTACAAAAGCTGATAATGCCGAAGTAAAAGTTATTAACAGAGAAAATTTTAGAGATTTTTTAAAATGAAATCACGAATGTCTAGGGGGAAATCAGTAGCGTCTGGATTAACGATGCGCAATACTTTGACAATGTACCATTCTGGCACCCAAAAAGCGAAAGCCCCGTAAACACTAGTGTTACGGGGCTTTTTAGCGGAGAAAGAGGGATTCGAACCCCCGGAGGTGTTACCCTCAACAGTTTTCAAGACTGCCGCAATCGACCACTCTGCCATTTCTCCTTAGCGGATGCAAATATAAAAAGCTTTTTTAAATATTAAACAATAAAATTCACTTTTTAAAAGAAGAAGTTTCAGTTGTTAGGCTAACAATCTTAAAGGGAGTAGTTTATACATGAAAAAAAATTCAAATCCTGTTTGCCTTACTTGGGATAGTAGACTTATGGGTTTTCTGCCGACCGCATTTGGATTTCCCACATTAATAAATATCTTTGCCATAGTTCATTTTTTACTAAACGAGTTATCAAGAAAGGTTGAGGGATTAGACCCGGTGAAACCTTAGCAACCCTCCTTTGGAGAAGGTGCTACGTTCTACCACGGCAACGTGGATAGATAACAACAAGAATTCTTTCCCGTCTTCTTTTTTGATAGCCTTATTGCGCAAACAAATGTCAAAAATTGAAGACCTGCTTTCAGAAAAAATATTGATCCTCGACGGTGCCATGGGTACCATGTTGCAGGAATATAAATTCACCGAAGAAGATTTCCGCGGAAAACGTTTTGCCGACTGGCCGGTTTCCCTCAAAGGGAATAATGATCTCCTATCCATCACTCAGCCCGCAGCCATTGCTGAGATCCACCGCAAGTATTTCGAAGCGGGAGCAGATATTGTGGAGACCAATACATTTTCGGGCACCACTATCGCCATGGCCGATTATCAGATGCAGGAGCTGGTCTATGAGCTCAATTATGAGTCGGCCCGCATTGCAAAAGAAGTGGCCCGCGAAGTAACTCAGCAAAATCCTCAAAAACCCCGTTTTGTGGCCGGCGCTATAGGCCCTACCAATAAAACTGCCAGCATGTCTCCCGATGTTAATGACCCGGGATTCAGGGCCATTTCCTTTACCGAATTATCTGCGGCTTATAAACAGCAGGCAAGAGCCTTGATCGATGGCGGAGTGGATGTGCTGCTCGTGGAGACCGTTTTTGATACCCTTAATGCCAAAGCCGCTCTTTTCGCCATAGAAGAGCTAAAGGAAGAGCTCGCTGTTGACATTCCGGTGATGATTAGCGGGACAATTACCGATGCTTCCGGAAGAACTCTGAGCGGACAAACAGCCGAAGCTTTCCTTATCTCCATTTCTCATATTCCGCTACTCAGCGTGGGCTTCAATTGTGCGCTGGGGGCCAAGCAACTCACCCCTCACCTGGAAGTTCTGGCCCGAAAAAGCAATTTTGGAGTCTCGGCTTATCCCAATGCCGGGCTGCCTAATGCTTTTGGGGAATACGATCAGAGCCCCCGTGAAATGGCAGAGCAAATTAGGGAATATCTTTCCCGCGGACTCGTAAATATTCTTGGAGGTTGCTGCGGAACTACTCCAAAACACATTAAAGCTATTGCTGAAGTAGCTAAAGATTACCAACCACGAAAATTCCAAAAGGAATTCATTCAACCTGAAACCGAATAGATCATGATTGCAGAAAAAAGTACGCCTGAAAGCACATTTTTGAGAGGTAAGCAGGGGCGATATCTAAAACTTTCGGGCCTGGAGCCACTGGTAGTCACTCCCGACACCAACTTCATCAATGTAGGTGAACGCACGAATGTCGCAGGTTCCAAAAAGTTCCTGAGGTTGATCAAGGAAGAAAAATATGACGAGGCTCTTTCGGTTGCGCGAGATCAGGTCGAAGGCGGAGCACAGATCCTTGATGTGAATATGGACGACGGACTCATTGACGGAAAAGAGGCCATGGTTAAATTCCTGAATCTCATTGTCGCCGAACCCGATATTGCCCGTATTCCAATAATGATCGATAGTTCCAAATGGGAGATCATAGAAGCAGGGCTTCAGGTGGTACAGGGAAAATGTGTGGTGAATTCCATAAGTTTAAAAGAGGGGGAGGAAGAATTCCTTGACCATGCAAAGAAGATCAGGCGCTATGGAGCGGCTGTAGTGGTGATGGCCTTTGATGAAACAGGACAGGCCGACAATTATGAACGACGGATTGAAATCGCAAAGCGTTCCTACGACCTGCTGACTCAAAAAGCCAGTTTTCCACCCGAAGATATTATCCTCGATCTCAATGTTTTTCCTGTGGGTACGGGTATGGAAGAGCATCGCCGCAATGCGATAGATTATATAGAAGCTACGCGCTGGGTAAAGGAAAACCTCCCTTACGTAAGCCTAAGTGGCGGAGTGAGCAACGTTTCCTTCTCTTTCCGTGGGAATGATCCGGTGCGCGAGGCCATGCATTCCGTATTCCTCTATTATGCCATTCAAGCCGGGATGAACATGGGAATTGTGAATCCGGCGCTGCTGGAGGTGTATGACAACATTCCTAAAGACCTGTTGGAGCATGTTGAAGATGTGATCCTCGATCGCAGGGATGATGCCACAGAACGCCTGTTAAGCTTCGCCGAGACTGTTGTGGGTACAGCAAAAGAAAGCAAAACAGATCTTTCCTGGAGAGAAAAGCCGCTGCAGGAACGCATTACACATGCCCTTGTAAAAGGTATGGACGAGTATATTGTAGAAGATGTAGAGGCGGCAAGAGCCAATTCTTCCCGTACTTTAGATGTCATAGAAGGTCCGCTAATGACCGGAATGAATGTGGTGGGTGATCTCTTCGGAAGCGGAAAAATGTTTCTGCCCCAGGTAGTAAAGTCGGCCAGGGTAATGAAAAAAGCTGTGGCTCATTTGCTGCCATATATTGAGGAGGAGAAAAAAGCCGCTGCCTCCTTGCCCCCAGAGGGGGAAAAGGGCCGGGGAGAAGTGCTCAAAGGAGAGGAGTACTGGAGAACGGCAGATCCACAGATGTATTCTGCCATGAAAAAGTTTGCGAGGGAAATGCGGTATGAAAAAGCGACTGCTGCAGAACAGATTCTTTGGGAGGCTTTAAGAGATAAGAAGCTGGAGGGGTATAAATTCAGAAGGCAGCACATCATCGGGCCTTACATTGCAGATTTTCTGTGTCTTAGGTATAGGTTGATTATTGAACTAGACGGACTCATTCACCAAAGACCCGAAAACAAAAAGAGTGATGAAGAACGTACTAAATGGCTAAATAAGCAGGGTTTCCGGGTAATTAGATTCAGGAATGAAGAGGTAAAAGAGAACCTGGAGCTAGTTCTCCAAACAATTCTGAAAGAATTGGAAAGCACTCCCGAAAGGGGCGCCTCCACTCCCCCTCAGGGGGCAGGGGGGCACGGAGGCGCTGGCAAAATCCTTCTCGCCACGGTTAAAGGTGACGTGCACGATATTGGGAAGAATATCGTGAGCGTGGTGTTGGCCTGTAATAATTATGAGATCATCGACCTTGGAGTGATGGTTCCACCCGAAAAGATCATTGAAACCGCCAAAGCCGAAAATGTGGATGCCATTGGCCTTAGCGGACTCATCACCCCATCTCTTGATGAAATGGCCTTCCTCGCTCAGGAAATGGAGCGACAGGGATTTACTGTTCCGCTGTTGATTGGTGGTGCCACAACTTCCAAAGCTCACACTGCGGTCAAAATTGACACGCAGTACAGCCAGGCGGTTGTTCATGTCAACGACGCGTCTAGAGCAGTGACTGTAGTTGGTGATCTATTGAAAATAGAGACCAGGAAAAAGTATATGTCCGATCTTAAAACGGAGTACGACACCTTCAGGAAGAACTTTAAAAAGAGAAGTAAGGTCAAGGAATATTTAAGTATTTCTAAAGCAAGACAGAATAAGTATAAAATCGACTGGGATAATAGCGAAATCATAAAACCCAATAAGCCGGGGGTGCAGGTAATCGAAGATCTGGAGCTAAAAAAGCTGATCCCATTCATTGACTGGACGCCATTCTTTAGAAGCTGGGAATTGCATGGGAAATATCCCGCTATTCTTACAGATGAGGTGGTGGGCGAGCAGGCTACATCCCTCTTTAAAGACGCCAAAGAACTGCTGAATAAGATCCTGGATGATAAATTGCTGAAGGCCAAAGCGGTCTACGGACTTTTCCCTGCAAACACCATAAATGATGATGATATTGAAGTTAAGGTTGAAGAAGCGGGTGCCAAAAATGTCATTTTTAGGACCCTTCGGCAGCAGTTGAGTAAATATGAAGGGAAACCTAATTTTGCTCTGGCCGATTTTGTTGCACCTAAAGAATCGGGGATTCAGGATTACATTGGCTGCTTCTGTGTTACTACCGGCTTCGGAACCGATGAGCTGGCAAAGAAATTCGAAGAAGAGCATGACCAGTACAATTCCATCATGATTAAAGCCCTTTCTGACCGTCTTGCAGAAGCATTTGCGGAATATCTGCACAAGCAAATACGTACTGAAGACTGGGCTTATGCCCCCAACGAGAACCTGAGTAATGAGGAATTGATCAAAGAGAGCTATAAAGGAATCCGTCCGGCACCGGGATATCCTGCCTGCCCAGATCATCTTGAAAAGACCACCATTTGGGAACTTTTAAAAGTAGAAGAGAAAATAGGGGTGAAGCTCACAGAAAGCCTTGCCATGTGGCCCGCTGCCAGTGTGAGTGGATATTATTTCGCGCATCCAGAGGCCCGCTACTTCGGTGTTGGAAAGATCACCAATGACCAGGTAGCCGATTTTGCTGAAAGGAAAAACATAACCTTTGAAGAAGCTCAAAAATGGCTGCGTCCTGCTATTGCCGATGAATAAATGAATCCAAATCTCCTGAAATTAAAGAATTACAAGAAATGAAAATTACAGAACACTTAAGTGCTTCCAAAGATAAGACACTTTTTTCCTTCGAGATCCTGCCCCCTCTAAAAGGGCAAAATATTCAGTCAATTTTTGATGGTATAGATCCGTTAATGGAGTTTAAGCCACCCTTTATTGATGTGACTTACCACCGCGAAGAATATGTGTATATCGAGCGGGCAAAGGGGCTGCTGGAAAAAAGAGTGGTGCGAAAAAGGCCAGGTACAGTCGGTATTTGTGCGGCCATACAGAGTAAGTACAAAGTAGATGCCGTGCCCCATATTTTATGCGGGGGGTTTTCGAAAGAAGACACCGAAAACTTCCTGATTGACCTCGATTTTCTCGGAATCAAGAACGTAATGGCACTTAGAGGGGATGCGGTAAAAAGTGAGATCTATTTTACACCCGATCCTCAGGGCCACAACTATGCCAATGAGCTGGTAGAGCAAATTTCGGCTATGAATCGCGGCCAGTTCCTCGATGAAGCTTTGGAAAATGGCCATCATACCGACTTCTGTGCCGGCGTCGCAGGATATCCTGAAAAGCACATGGAAGCTCCAAGTCTCGAAAAAGATATTCAGCGGTTAAAGACTAAAATCGAAGCCGGCGCCGAGTATGTAGTGACTCAGATGTTTTTCGACAATCAAAAGTTCTTCGAATTTGAGAAAAATTGCAGGGAAAGTGGGATCACAGTGCCAATAATACCGGGGCTTAAGCCTATCGCCACCAAAAAGCAGCTCACTTTGATACCGCACCGGTTTCATGTAGATATGCCCAACGACCTGACAAGGGAGGTAGAGAAATGTAAGAACAATGAAGAAGTCCATCAGGTTGGGGTTGAGTGGTGCATAGCCCAAAGCAAGGAATTGGTTGCTGCAGGTATTCCCGTGTTGCATTATTACTCTATGGGCAAGAGTTCAAATATCAAAGCAATTGCTTCGCAGGTTTTCTAGAAAGAGATGAGATGTAGAGAGAGGCTCCAAAATGCCATTTTTGGATCCTCTTGTTTATGAAATTAGAGTGTATCTCTGTTGTAAATACTTTAGAACTGCCAGATTCTTCGCTCCGCAAAAGCTTCTGAATGACAATTTTATATGTCATTCCGACGAAGGAGAAATCTCTTTAGACCTGGACATTTTCCCCTTTGCAATTATTTGTAGGTTGTAGTTCTCCGGGGAAATGAAGCAAGGAGCAACTAAAAAAAATCATTCTGACAGTTCAATCCAAACGGGAACATGATCACTGGACTTTTCCCATCCCCGAACGTGCTTATCTACTCCGGCGTCTTTAAGTTTCTTTTCAAGTTGCGGATTCAGAAGAAAGTGATCTATACGAAGGCCTGCATTTCTTTGATAGGCATTTCTAAAGTAGTCGTAGAAGGTATAAATGGTCTCTTCGGGATATAATTTCCTTATTGCATCTGTCCAACCCTGCACCACGAGCTCATGAAAAGCTTCCCGTACCTCGGGCCGAAAAAGGGCGTCATCAATCCATCGTTCAGGTTTATAAACATCTTTTTCGGTAGGTATTACATTATAATCTCCGGTGAGAACTACAGGAACGTCACTATCCAGTAGCTCTTTTGCTCTTTTTGAGAGGCGTTGAAACCAGCGCATTTTATAGTCGAACTTTGGTCCCGGTGCCGGATTTCCATTTGGGAGGTAGAGGCAGCCAATAGTGATCTCATTCACCACGGCTTCGATATACCTGCTTTGTTCATCTTCGGGTTCGCCGGAAAGTCCTCGGCCGGTTTCCTCGATTTCAAGTCCGTTTTTCGCGAGGATGGCTACACCATTCCAGCGTTTTTGACCGTGCCATATTGCAGTGTAACCCGCTTTCTCTATATCCTGTTTCGGAATTTTCTCATCGGGGGCTTTTAATTCCTGAAGGCAGGCCACATCTGGATTTGTCTCCTTCAGCCATTTCAGTAGAACAGGGAGGCGGGCATTAATTCCATTTACATTGTAGGTGGCAATCCTCATTTTAGAGGCTTAAGCTGCAGGATCTTACCGTTATCTTCATCTGTAAGCACCCAAATACTGCCATCGCGACCCTGTTCTACATCACGCACTCTTGTGGTAAGTGGGATGCGTTCTACTTCTTCGGCGTTATCACCGTTCACGTCTACCCGTACAATTCCGGCAGAGGTAAGCCCACCAATCATCATGCTGTTCTTCCATTCAGGAAAAAGATCTCCGTCGTAAAAGATCATTCCGGAAGGGGAAATAGTGGGTGTCCAGTGAATTACTGCATCTGCAAATTCGGGACGGGTAGTAGGTCTGGGAATTTCAGTTCCGTCGTAGTTATCTCCCCAGCTCACTACGGGCCAGCCGTAATTATTGCCGGCCTCTGCTGTCTGCAGTTCATCACCGCCCATGGGTCCCATTTCGGCTACCCAAAGGGCTCCGGTTTGGGGATGAATGGCCGCACTTTCAATATTTCTATGTCCGTAAGACCATATTTCAGCAAGAGCGTTGGCATCATTGAAAGTTGGGTTTTCTTCAGAAGCAGTTCCATCATCTTCCAGTCTTACCACGGTTCCGAGGTGACTTGAAAGATCCTGAGCCGGCTCGAACTTGAATCTTTCAGCAAGGGTGAGAAAAATGTCATTTCCTTCAGTAAAAAGAATCCGGCCTCCAAAGTGATTAGGGCCTTCAACTTTTGGTTCCATGCGGAAAATGGTTTCAAAATCTTTGATTGAATTTCCCTCAAGTTTTCCTCTACCAAGTGCAGTAGAAGCTGTGCCATTGTTTCCGGGTTCAGCAAAAGAGAGGTAAACGTATTGATTTTCATTAAAATTTGGATGTAAAGCTACATCAAGCATGCCTCCCTGTCCCTGCGCAAAAACTTCAGGCGTGCCCGAAAGTGGCTCTGAAAGTGTGCTGTCTTTCAGGATACGGACTGTTCCCGCTCTTTCTGTAACCAGCAGCCTGCCATCTGGCAAAAATGCCATTCCCCAGGGATGATCAAGATTTTCAACTATTTTGCGCACCTTCACATCACCTGCATCGGTTCTTACAGTAGATTTTTGTGCCAAAGCTGTAAGACTGAACAGTAGAAGGGTGAAAAATGTAATTAGAATTTTTTGTTGCCCCGCAAGAGGGATTGCAACAGCCTGTGATTTTGTATTTTTTCTCATAGCAATTTTTTTACCTACCTAAGATAAAAAGAGTTGCGCCTGCTTACAAGCTGATTAATAAAGACTTAACACAGCGTGTTGAAGCTTTATAGGTTTTTATGATCTTGCGAGCCGGGAAGTGAGAAATGGACACTAATTGACAGTGGAAGCCTGTAGGAGAAATAACTGCCGGTTCAAAATTATTCAGCCTTAAAAATGGCATTTTTGACCCTCTGTTTTCTTCAGGAGCTACTCGAGCGGAATCTCTAAAACAAAAACAGTTTCCTGTTCGTTTGAAGATACTGTTAATTCTCCATGGTGCGCTTTTGCAATTTCTGAAGCTATAAAAAGCCCCAGTCCTAACCCTTTTTTGTTGGGATCTTCTCCTTCACGGTAGAAAGGCTGAAAAAGATGTGTCAGGGCCTCGTCAGAAATCTTTTCTCCCGAGTTTGTTACTTTTAATTTGAAGTGTTGGTCATTTGTACTGGCTTCTACCTTAATCAGAGCTTCAGCATTACCATGTTCATGCGCATTTCCTAGCAGGTTGGAAAGTAGTTGCCCAATGCGGTTCTTGTCACAGTTCACCTCATGATCAAGTTCACAGTTAAAGATGATCTCCCTGTTGGGAGCTAATACTTTCATCTCCTTTATAACCTGCTTCAGCAATTCTTCCAGGCTGTTGTTATGCTTTTCTTTGTCGAGAATAATACCTTCTCCCATTTGCCCCCTGGCAAAATCGAGAATATTTTCAATAAGCGCCTGCATTCTGTAAGAAGTAGACTTAATAAGGGCAGCATTGCGAAGGGTGAACTCCTCTTTTGACATCTTGAGGAGAATGTCGGCACTCATGCGCATGGTAGCAATGGGGTTCTTAAGATCATGCCCAAGAATGGCAATGAATTGATCTCTAAGTTGAGCAATTTCCTTCTCTTCCTTTAGATTGTCTTCACTAAGCTTAATTTTTTCTACAGCATCAAGGTGAAAGGAAATAAGCTCGGCATAAAGCTGAAACATCGTAGTGATTTCGGGGGTATTGATCTCCTGCGGATTTGGATCAATAGCGCAAAGCGTGCCAAAAAATTCACCATTCTTCCTGTACAACGGCACCGATATATAACTCTGCAAACCATAAATTTTTGGAGTGTGATGGTTGCAGTAGCTTGTATCATTTGCCACATTGTCTATAACCACAGCCTTTCGGTTTTGATGCACCTCATGGCATAAAGTAGTTTCAACGTCCAGCTCATCTCCGGGTTTGAGCCCAAAAGAGATAAGATCATGTGTGGCACAGGTCACCCAGCGGTCATCTGTAACCCTGGCAATAGCAGCAAAACCCATTTTAGTGGTACGACAAACAACTTCCAGTAATTGCGGAACTACCGAAATTTGATTTATGGCGGCTATATCACCAGATAAATCGAGATGAGAATTTACTTTAATACGTATATTTTTTTATAATTTCTAAAGCAAGTGGCAAATTACAAATAAAAATTTAAAAATGCAGCGTAGCAATACTTATCAGTTTATTGCGGGTCTATGGCTTTGAGTGTTTCGAGCACATTTTGTTCGGTTTTATAGAGTTTTTCCCTGCAAATTTTAAGAAGTGCAGAAGCACGCTTTACTTTTGCGTCCAGTTCATCAATGCCAATTTCGGCATTTTCCATTTCCCCTACAATCTCCTGTAATTCGGTAAAAGCTTCGGTGTATGTGATCTTTGTTCCCATTATTTACTTTCGGTATTTTTTATTTCTGCGGAAGCTTTTCCTTCAAAGAATTCGGTTTCTACAAGATCTCCCGGTGCTAAAGTAGCCGAGTTGGTAACGATCTTTCCGTTTTTCCGGGTTATGCTGAAACCTCTTTTCATGATGTTCTTTGGAGACAGCAGTTCTATTGAAGTAGCGATATTCTTTAAATTGGCAGCTTCATATTTTATGACCGCTTTACTTTCTGAAGTAATCGTCTGCCTGAAGGAGGCGAGCCTGTTTTTCTCCCGGTCTACTATCCTGTTAGCTAAGAAACCGAAGGAGCTGGATACCCGCGAGAGCTGGGTTTCCTGCCTCTCAAAAAGCAGGTTTGCACCGGCGGTTATTTTCTGAATATTTTCCCTGAGGGGCTGGGAGAAATTATGGAACTCCTGAAGAAGGAATTCAGCTATTTTTGTGGGCGTAATAAAGCTCCTGTAGCTCACAAGTTCACTAACGGTCTCGTTGGTGGAATGTCCAATGCCGGTTAATACTGGGATCGGGAACTGGGCAATTTTCTTTGCCAGGTGGTAATTATCGTAACAGCTAAGACCTATTTCGCCGCCGCCTCCCCGAATAATAGCCACGGCGTCAAACACCTTTTTATGATGCTTTATTTTCTCCAACTGCGCACTAATGGTGGTCACAGCCCTTTCTCCCTGTAAAATGGCAGGAAAAAGTTTATACTGAAATTGATAGCCCCAGGGGTTGTTCTCAATTACATTGATAAAATCCTGATAGCCTTTACTGCTATTCACCGAAATTATTGCAATGGTCTTGGGAAGTTGTGGGAGCAGCTGTTGTTTATTGGCGTCAAAAATGTCTTCGGCAATGAGTTTTTTTATAGCCTCTGCACGTTGTTTGGCCAGTTCTCCCAAAGTGTATTCGGGGTCTATGTCGAGAATGTTCAGCGCCAGTCCGTAAACCGAATGGAAGGTGACCGTTGCCTGCACTACAACCGTCATATCATCGCGAAGATCTTCATTTAAAACATTTCTGAATTTGTTATTGATAAGATCAAAGTTAGATTTCCAGATATTACCTCTGAGTTCGGCGATGATCTTTCCGTCCTTTTTCTCGACGAGATCGGGGTAGCAGTGACCGGTGTGTGGGTAATGATTCAGTTTTACAATTTCGGCTTTTACCCATACCACCTTGCTGCAATGACTGTTTATCACATTCTCAATAGCTTCGGTAAGCTTGGACAGCGGGAAAACTTGTTTGGCAGGCATAGCTTAATCTTACAAGCTAAGATATTGCAAAATATCTATCTTAAAAACTATTGTCTCAAAAATGGCATTTTTGAGGAGCTTTTGCTGAAGCGTATCAATTTGGCTGATCTATAGATCTTAATTTACTATAAGAGCAGCTAACCCGACGGTAGTGTTTTTGCTACTTTTGATGGAAAATACCCTTTATATGAACAACAGTAAATCTCCCCGGCTCTTTGAGCCACTCAAAATAAAATCTATAACATTTAAAAACCGAATTGGGGTTTCTCCCATGTGCATGTATAGTAGCAAAGACGGTTTTGCCAATAACTGGCACCTTGTACACCTGGGAACCCGTGCAAGCGGCGGGGCAGGGCTTGTAATATCTGAAGCTACCGCGGTTTCTCCCGAAGCCCGTATCACGCCCGATGACCTGGGGATTTGGCAGGATGAACACGTAGAAAAACTGAAGGAAATAACGGCATTTTTGGAGAGCCAGGGAAGTGTTCCGGGCATACAGCTGGCTCATGCCGGGAGAAAAGCTTCTACCAGCAGTCCCTGGCAGGGCGGGAAGTTTCTTTCCGAAAATGAGGGTGGCTGGCAACCGGTAGCTCCCTCAGAAATTCCTTTTTATGATGATAACCCAGAGCCGGAAGCATTGAATTCCGAAGGAATCGAGAAGGTGATCTCCGATTTTAAAGAGGCTTCAAAAAGGGCATTTTTGGCAGGCTTTAAAGTGCTCGAAATTCATGCTGCCCATGGATATTTGCTGCACCAATTTCTGTCTCCGTTAAGCAACCATAGAACCGATAACTACGGCGGATCTTTTGAAAACCGGATAAGGCTCTTGCTGGAAGTTACGCGGGCCGTGAAAGAAAGCTGGCCAGAAGATCTCCCGCTATTCGTGAGGATTTCTGCTACCGATTGGGCTGCAGGAGGCTGGAATGAAGAGGAATCGGTGGAACTTGCAAAACGGCTTAAAGAAGAAGGAGTTGATGTGATAGATTGTTCTTCGGGCGGACTTGTGCCCGGGGTGAGCATTCCGGTAGCAAAGAAATACCAGGTACCATTTTCAGAAAAAATAAAGAAAGAATCAGGGATCATGGCGGCTGCAGTAGGTCTGATCACCACGCCTCAGGAAGCAGAAGAGGTGCTGCAGCAGGAACAGGCTGATATTATACTGCTGGGCAGGGAATTGCTGCGGAATCCTTACTTCCCGCTGGAAGCCGCTGCCGCATTAAAAGCTGAGACTCCCTGGCCAAACCAGTACCTTAGAGCGAAAAGGGAATAAATTTTTAAGTACTAAATTCCAGGCACTAAATTCCAAAAATCATACTTAATAACTCCGTAGGGGCGGTAGATTTCTAGCCCAGGGTTTCAACCCGGGGATAATATCAACCCCAAATAAACAATTCGTGAATTCGTGGCCAAATAAAACCACAAACAAATAACCACAAAACCACAAACAAAAAATCCGGCCAAAAAATTCGGCGGGATTTGTCATTTTTGAGACCTCAATTTATAGAATGATCCAGTCTACAAGAGAGCCCACTACAGCTATAATTATTGCCAGCCATAAGGAAGGCATGAAACCGTGGGTTTTGAAGCCTGTACTCAGTTTATCGGCCAGTTCAATGATGATCGCATAGGCGATGATCCTGGTAATAAATCCTAATCCGAGGAAATAGAAGATTCCTAAAGTGGCGATATTGAGCACAGCAGTAAGAATCCAGCTTAAGAAAAAGCTTAGAACCCCAATAAGCAGTGCGACTACAAGGGCAGTTTTCCAGCCTTTGAGTTCTACTTTAGGAAACATTTTTGCTGCGATTAGGAGCACAGCGGCGTCAATGATGATATGTATTAGCCAGCTTAACATATTGGTTGTTTTTACGAATGGGTTTGTGATTATTTATTTATCGGTGTCGCTTACTTTTTCAGCTTGCTTTTTTAATTCGTTCACGTTGGTTTTGTAAGGTTTTTCTTTAAGCACTTTTGCCACGTGCACCAGGTTGTGAACCATGTGATAGAGGTTGCGGTTGGTGAAAAAATGCCGGTCGCCTTTGGCCTCGATATAAGCCGGACCCGGGCCTGCCTTGCCTACGTAGTAGCTAAAGGCGTTTACAGGAATTGTAAAGCCGTGTTCAGAAAGGTCGAAACAAATGCTGGAAATGGCTTTTTTGGCACCATCTTCATTACCGTCAACCATTACTCCGCCAACTTTGTTGAAGGTAGGGTACTGTCCCGTCTCTTCATCGGCTTCGCTCCAAATACCATCAAATCTTTCGGCTACCAATTTAGCCACAGCACTGCGGTCGCCCCGCCAGATTGGAGTAGCGAGGATCATGATGTCGCTCTCTTTGATCTTTTTCAGGATTTTTGGCCAGTCATCGCCTTCCCCTTCATCAGAAGTATTTCCGAATTTTATATTGTGGTCTATGACCCTTATTTCTTCGGTTTCAACCTCAAGATCGGTGAAGATCTTTTCGGCCTGTTTGATAAAGGCAGAAGTGTTGGAGGTTTCGGGTGATTTTTTGAGGGTACAGTTTAAAAATATTGCTTTTAGAGACATAATTTATCGCATGTTTGTTGCACCGTCCATTTGGTGCTTTAGTTTTAGATTTCCTTTAGGTTCTTTCTTCAGTTTAGAGGGCACTTCATCTCCAACCGGGCCTTTTCCAATAGTGATCCCTCCATCGGCAGAGTAAACGGCGCCGGTGACGTAAGAAGCTTCATCGGATGCCAGGAAGAGGTACACATTGGCAATTTCTTCGGGTGTGCCACGGCGGCCAAGGGGTGTGGCGCTCATCATTTGTTTTTCTATTTTTTTGGTGATATCACTAGTTTCTTTGTGCGTCCACGCGGTATCGATAGGGCCGGGAGCAACACAGTTTGCCCTAATTCCGTTCTTTGCCTGTTCGGCTGCGACTCCTTTCATAAAGGCGTGCATAAATCCTTTTGTGCCACCGTAGGGCGTGACACTGGGGATACCAATTTTCCCTGCTTCCGATCCTGCTGAAACAATGCAGCCCTGCGACTTCTGTAAATGTGGGATGGCATATTTGGTCATTAAAAATGCCGTTCTCAGGTTGTTCTTCAGAAGGTTGTCAAAGGCTTCAGGAGAATATTGGTCTATTGTATTTACTTCAGGATAAACACCTGCATTATTGATGAGTATGTCGATACGGCCGAAGTGTTTTACGGCAGTTTCTACAGCATCTTTGGCGTTTTCTTCCGAAGAAATATCGGCAGAATAACCTATGGCTTTTCCTTTAGATTCCTTGATGTCATCAATCACTTCTTTTACCGGATCTTGCGGCATTCCCACTACAAGAACTTCGGCTCCTTCGGCTGCAAATTTCTTAGAAATGGCTTCCCCAATTCCCGTGGCTCCACCGGTTATAATCGCTACTTTCTTTTCCAGTCTATTCATTTTCAATTTTTTTGTTTTACGGCCTGCTGTAAGTTGGCAAACCGTGATTTTCTAAGTTAGTTTCTTTTTGATGCTGCAACAAAATGATTAAGAAAGCTTTAGCTGTTTTTTTCTCAAATCTTAACGCCTTGCAGGCTATAGAGGGGTGTGCTCGTTAAGACAATGCTAATACTTCGGGTATAAATAGAAAATCGGGTATCTTGTAGTATATCAATTAAAACTCTTCAAATTATGAGGTCAATCTGGAACGGCTCAATAAGTTTTGGTTTAGTGACTATCCCTATTAAAATGTACTCGGGCAGTGAAGAAAGAAAGCTCGATCTCGACATGCTCGATAAGAATGACCACGCCAGGATACGATACAAACGAGTGAATGAAGTGACGGGTGAAGAAGTGGAGTGGAAGGATATTGTAAAGGGCTACCTGGAAGACGATTCTTATATTGTGCTGGAGAAAGAGGATTTTGACAAGGCCAATATGAAGAAATCCCGCACCATAGACATTGAAGAATTCATTGAAGAAAAGGATGTGGCCGATGTGCTCTTTAAAAAGCCGTATTTCCTGGAGCCTCAAAAGGATGGGGAGAAATCATATAATCTTTTAAAAGCTGCTTTAAAGGATACAGGAAAGCTGGGCGTGGCCACCTTTGTAATGCGTGCCAAAGAGAACCTTAGCCTTGTTGGGGTATATAAAGATGCTCTCGTGCTGCATGTGATTAGGTTTGCTGATGAGATACGCGACCCTACCGAGCTAAAACTTCCCGATACCAAAGTTTCCAAAAAGGAAATTGATATGGCCAAATCGCTCATTGAACAATATACTGAAGAATTCGATTTTGAAAAGTATAAAGATGTCTATAACGATCAACTCTTAAAGATCATTAAGGCGAAGACTGGCGGTAAGAAAACCAAAACCGAAAAATTTGAGTCAAAAGCCACTCCTGCAACAGATCTTATGGCGCAGTTAAAGGCAAGTCTTGATAAAAAGAAGAAAAAAACTAAAGCTTCCTAATGGCACTTGACGAGTACATCAAAAAAAGAGATTTTCAAAAAACTCCCGAACCCGATGCTGCTTATGAAAAGAATGGAGGGAAGTTTAGGTTCGTGATTCAGCGGCACAGGGCAACCCGCCTGCATTACGACCTGCGCCTGGAGATGGAAGGCGTACTAAAGAGCTGGGCCGTACCCAAAGGTCCATCTATGAACCCTGCCGATAAGCGGCTGGCAATCATGACCGAAGACCACCCTATAAAATACCTCACTTTTAAAGGAACAATTCCCAAGGGAAATTATGGAGCAGGGGAGATGAGTATTTGGGATGAAGGTTCTTATGAGGCATCTGGTGGCGGAGGGGAAGAAGACCTGCTTAAAATGCTGAAAAAAGGGGATCTTAAAATCACCTTTTTTGGCACCAAAATAAAAGGAACTTTTGCACTGGTGCATACCCGACGAGGTGGTGAAAAAGACAATCAATGGTTGCTTATCAAGAAGGCTGATGATTTTTCTACAGATTTAAGTTATGACGCCGAAAACCTTAGCGAACACGCCAGTAAAGAAAAGGTAAAACAGCTTGAAGTAAATGAATTGATCAAGCCCATGCTCGCCACAAAAGCAAAGGAGATCTTTAATAAGGCCAACTGGATTTTTGAATTAAAGTGGGATGGATATCGCGCTTTGGCCAATATTCAAAAAGGGAAGGTAGACCTGTACTCCAGGAATGGAATTTCTTTTAAAGCCAAGTTCCGGGAAATTTATGAGCACCTAAAGAATATTCCGCATGATGCGGTGCTTGATGGGGAAGTAGTAGCGCTTGATGAGAGCGGAAAACCTGTTTTTCAAAAACTTCAGAATTACCAGAAAGCACCTTCAGGAGAGCTGAGATATTACGTTTTTGACCTGTTGTACCTAAACGGGCACAATATTATGCACCTGCCTCTTTCCGAAAGAAAAAGTTTAATTCAGGAGGTGATAGAAGATATTCCGCAGGTATATTACTGTGATCATGTAGAGAGCATTGGAAAGGCCTTTTTTGAGCAGGCAGTGGAAATGGGAATGGAAGGCGTGATTGCCAAAAAAGCCGATTCCCAGTACCTTCCCGGTTCCAGGAGTGATAAATGGCTCAAGATAAAAGCTTTTGAAAGCCAGGAAGCATTGATCTGCGGGTACACAGATTCAGATAAAGGAGGACCGTTTGGATCTCTGATCCTGGGCATGAATAAAGGGGAAGAGCTAGTTTATATTGGCAACTGCGGCACGGGTTTTAGTGAGGATGATAAAAAGGAACTTTACGATAAATTCCAGAAGATGGTGACCAGGGCCACGCCTTTTAAGAAGAAGCCTTCATTAAAAGGACGAAAGCCCACCTGGCTTACTCCGGAATTGATCTGTGAAGTCACTTTTTCTGAATGGACCCGTAGCGGAAATATGCGGCATCCTTCTTTTAAAGGCCTGCGGATGGATAAACTTCCGAAGGAGATAACAAAGGAAAAAACTGCCCGGGTTCCTAAGCACAAGCCCGCAGCAAAAAAGGAAGAGAATACGCTAGAGATTGGAGGAATATCTGTGCCCATTAGCAATCTCGACAAGGTTTACTGGCCAAAGTTGGGATTGAGAAAATACGATCTCATAGAATATTACCTGCAAATAAGTGATGCGATTTTGCCATTTTTGAAGGACAGGCCGCAGAATCTACACCGGCATCCCAACGGCATCCTGGAAGAGGGTTTCTACCAGAAAGATACAGCGGGTATTTTCCCGTACTGGCTGGAATCTACCAAGGTATTTTCAAAGCACAACAACCGGGAATTGGAGTACATTATGTGCCAGAATGAAGCCAGTCTCATTTATATGGCTAATTTGGGATGTATTGAGATCAATCCGTGGAACTCAAGGGTTCAGAATCTGCTTCACCCAGATTTCACGGTAATTGATATAGATCCTTCAGAAAAGAACACTTTTGAAGAGGTGATAGAGGTGGCGCAGGCTGCAAAAGTAGTGCTGGACAAAGCTAAAATAGTGGGTTACCCTAAAACTTCAGGCTCCAGCGGAATCCATATTTATATTCCGCTGGGCGCGAAATATACTTATGACGAAGCTCGGGATTTTACGAAAATTTTGTGCTATTTTATTCAGGAGAAACTTCCCGATCTCACCTCAATGGAACGCAATGTAAAAAAGCGGAAAGATAAGATCTACCTGGATTTTCTTCAGAACAGAAAAGGGCAGACCCTTGCTGCCCCATATTGTGTCCGTCCCAAACCGGGAGCGACGGTTTCGGCGCCACTTGAGTGGCATGAAGTGCAACCTGGCCTTGACATGAAAGATTTTACTATAAAAACCATGCCGGCCAGGATTCAGGAAAAGCCTGATCTCTTTAAAGCTGTACTTGAAAAAGGGATTGATATAGAAAAGGCCATTGATGCACTTTCGGGCTAATTTTTCCCGTGCTCATCGTCGTCTTCCTCATTTTCGGTACTATGTTCGCTCTCGTTGAACTTGTTATTGAGAAAGTACTTGGGGCTTACACCGTATTTCTCTTTGAAGATCTTTGAAAAATAGCTTCGGTTGTTGAGCCCAATCTGACCAACAATTTGAGATATGTTTTGATCTGATTGACTAAGCATTTCTTTTGCAGCTTCGAGCTTTACCTGTTGTACATATTTATTCACGGTGAGGTTGAACATGTACCTGAAACCTTCCTGTAATTTATTTACATTGGTTCCTACTTCTTTGGCCAGCTCATCAACAGAATAATTTTTATTGAGATCCTGATTAATGACGTCTACGGCTCTTTTTACTTTTTCCACATCACTTCTTCTAAGCATGGTGGATTTATTGTCGCTTTGCTGATCATCTATGAACTGGCTTATTTGTTTGGTAAGCATCTCATAAGCTTTACCTTCTAAGTATATGAAACGCAAAAAGCCGGTATGATCTTTTTTAGCGATGTCTTCTACAATATCGGCAGCTTGAATGCTGTAATTACCCTGGTAGAAGAAAAGCTCCTTGGCTACGTCATCTTTAAACAGCTGCTCCAGGCGTGGCCCGATATCTTTGTACCCAAAGTTCTTTCTTTTACTGAAATCGGCCCGAATGATCTCCAGGCTAAAAACATGCGAGGTCTCATTGGCTTTAAAATAAAGCACATGGCCGTTGTACCCGCTACTGGAAACGATCACATTTTGGTAGGTATCTATGGTATGAATGTCTTCGTTTTCCTCAAAGGCGTGATTTACCCTACCTTCAGAACAAAATATGAATTTTAAAGGGTGTGTTTGGTTTATAGTAAAATGGATCTCCATATCCTTATAAAAGGTAACATTGTATTCAATGATTCCTACGCCCGAATCAAAGCTGGTTCCTCTAATGAAGCCCTGCCCGAGCTTTTCAGGGAGTTCTATGGTGAGTTCTCCCGCATCTTTTTTAAGTGGAGTTCTAAATTGTTTGGATAAGCTTTCAATAATCTCTTCAACAGGAAGAGCTTTTACAAAAATTTCCATCTAGTGGTTTTTTTCTTTTGGTCTTTAGTTTATTTTTAATTTACTCTCATAAATCCTCTTTGGATAAGGTAATCCGTAAAAAAATGTAAAGGATTTATCTTAAAAATACCTGATTTTATAAAATAGTGTATTTAAAGTTGTGTTATAAGTTGTATACGTTGTGCTAATAACGGTAACCTTTAACAATGCTTTAAGGTACATTTGGTTTTTTGGATTCAACAAGACTCCACAAAACATTACTATATGGGGTTATTTTATTTGATATTGGGACTCGAAATTCTGGGAGTTTTATTGGTCAGTGCTTTCTTGATTCGAAAGGTTTACAACTTATACCGTGACAAAAGAGAGCGGAAACGCGACTGATTCTAAAACATCTTTCCCTTTTTTCTTACCACACTCTTCATTTGCAGCCTCTGTTTGAGGAATGTATCTTTGTGAAAATTTAAGATATGGAAAGTGTAGATGCACTAAAGTGGCGTTACGCAGCAAAGAAATTTGATCCTGAAAAACTCCTTTCGGCCGGGAAGATAGAAATACTCAAAAATGCTTTTAACCTGACTGCTACCTCTTACGGGCTCCAGCCTCTTAGATTGGTGATGGTGCAAAATAAGGATGTACAGGAGAAGCTGATGAAAGCCTCGTACAATCAACAACAGGTAAACACAGCCTCTCATGTGCTGGTTATCTGCATTGAGCGTACGGTGAACAAGGCTTTTATTGAAAACTACTTTAAGACGGTTCAGGATGTGCGAAAAACTCCTGACGAGATACTGCATCCCTTTAAAGAGTCGTTAGTAGGAGATTTTGAACAAAAGCCCATTAGCGAAGTCAAAGTATGGGCCACTCACCAGGCTTATCTTGTGCTGGGAACTTTGCTCACGGTTTGTGCAGTAGAAAAAATCGATTCCTGCCCCATGGAAGGTTTTGAACCCCATGAATACAACAAGATCCTTGAGCTAGAAAAATACGGCCTTGAAGCAGTACTTGCTTTACCTGTGGGTTACCGCGCCGAAGATGATCTTTTCGCCTCCCTTAAAAAAGTGAGAAGACCACTGGAAGACACTGTTATTGAAATTTAATATTTTACGTACTCGATAATTTCGAGTCCGTATCCTATCATTCCCACGCGTTTTGTCTGTTTTGTATTAGATAAGAGACGAAGTTTGTGGATTTCGAGGTCGTGAAGGATCTGGGCACCAATTCCGAAGTCTTTTGAATCCATTACAAGCGGGGGCGCTTTCATTTCTCCAGTTTTCTGAAGGTCTTTAAGTTCGCCAAGTCTTTTCAGTAAATTGAGAGACTGGCTTTCCTGGTTAATAAAGACTATGGCTCCTTTTCCTTCCTCGTTTATTGCCTTGAACATGTAATCGAGCTTCTTATCGGCATCGTTTGTAAGGGTGCCTAAAATGTCATTATTGACGAGCGTTGAATTCATGCGTACCAGCACCGGATCTGAAGATTTCCATGCGCCTTTGGTAAGTGCAATATGCACCTGCTTATTTGTAGTTTGTTGGTAGGCTCTTAACCTAAATGTTCCAAAGCGGGTGTTGATATCAAAATCTTCCTTTTTGGTAATAAGAGAATCGTGCTGCATCCTATAAGCTACAAGATCTTCAATAGAAACTACCTTAAGATCGAATTTTTTGGCTACCTCCAGGAGCTGCGGCAGCCGTGCCATAGAACCGTCTTCATTCATGATCTCTACAATTACCCCGGCAGGAGGAAAGCCTGCCAGCCTTGCAAAATCAATAGCAGCTTCGGTATGGCCTGTTCTCCTTAACACGCCTCCTTCTTTAGCTTTAAGCGGAAAAATATGTCCGGGACGGCTAAGGTCGAAAGGTTTGGTGTCAGGATCAATAAGGGCTTTTACAGTCTCTGCTCTGTCTGATGCCGAAATTCCTGTGGTTACTCCTTTCCCCTTAAGATCTACAGAAATAGTAAAAGCAGTTTCCATAGGATCTGTGCTGTTGCCAACCATCATTTCAAGTTGCAGCTCTTTACAACGCTTTTCGGTAATAGGGGCGCAAATGAGACCCCGACCATGAGTAGCCATAAAGTTGATCATTTCGGGGGTTACTTTGGAAGCAGCAGCCAGAAAATCTCCTTCATTTTCACGATCTTCATCGTCAACAACAATGATCACCTTACCGGCTCTAATGTCATCAATAGCTTCTTTAATGGTATGTAGTTGAAAGGAAGTTTCAGTAATCATAGATGTGCAGTATTATTGCCGGTAAAGATATTAATCCTTTTGGGAACGACCCATAATGTGCGTTCTTTTCAGCAACTTTTTAATAGGCTCAAAGAGAATGCTAAAGCTGAATAATCCCTGATCTGTAGTTGCTCTATAGGTGAGAAATATTCCTAAAGGGAGCATAATAAGGGTAGAAAGCCAGGTTCCCAGGAATGGACTAACCTGCCCTTCCTCGGCACTGTTCTTGGCAAAGATCCCAATAAAGTGATAGGAAAGGAACAACAGCACGGCTATCACCATGGGTAATCCCATTCCTCCTTTTCTAATTATGGCTCCCAGTGGAGCACCTACGAAGAAAAGAACTATACAGGCAAAGCCTAGTACATACTTCTCGTGTAGAGCAATTTCAAATTTATTAAGACGTTTTGAAGCCTGTGATAGTTCTGTACGCTTACCAACCACTGTAACCAATGCACCATTGACATTGCCCAGCGCGAGGTTAACGATCTGTGAGGCCTGATGGGTTTCATAGAGTGGTAGAATACCTTTTTCTGGTTCAATGACTGTATCTTCGGTGGCAGTGGTTTCTCTCTTGAGATTTTCGACCCCGGTGCGGCTGTACATATTTCTTGAAAAGGAAGCCAAATCCTCGTTATAGGAAGTAGAGAAAGAATCTATAGTTCGGGTGAGTTCGGAGATCTTGAGCATGTTATGGGAGTTGCTGTAGTTCTCCTCGTCAAGATCTATGTCGTTAAACCCTGAAAGGTCCATGTTGATCACGTACTCTTGGAAATAACTTTTTGCAAACGGCTTTTTCTGCCTGTCGCGCGGAGAATCGGGAATGATCTCATCATAATAGTTACCATCCTTCAGGATCAAACTTAAAACATTCGAGCCTGTGCTTCCTACCAGTTCTCCTTCCGTAGCTTTGATTACGGTGTAATTTCCGGGGCGGCGCTCGTTCTTTTTGTGAATGATGACATCCTTAAGATACTGACCCCGTTCTCCCGATTTTTCTTCAACTTTAATATTGATCTGGCCCAGGTCGTTAAATACTCCTTCAGAAATAGCCATTGCAGGCTTTAACTGGGCGATGTTCCTTCTCAGGTTAATAGATTTATACTCGGCAGCCGGGATGACGTTATTGGAAAAGAAAAAGGCGGTAATACTTACCAGTAAGATAAAAAAAGTAAGTGGCCGCATTGCCCGCTGTAATGATATCCCTGCCGATTTCATTGCTGCGAATTCATAATTTTCGGCAAAATTCCCAAAGGTCATGATGGAAGTAAGCAGAATGGTAAGCGGCAGTACCAGCGGTACCAGCTTCGGACTGAAGTATAACAGGAATTTAAAGATGATCTCTGCATCAAGATCTTTACCTGCCAGCTCCCCAATGTACAGCCAGATGGTTTGTAATACAAATATGAACATGAGTATCACAAAGACCGAAAAGAACGTTCTTAGGTAGCTGGTAAGTATGTACCTGTCTAGTATTTTCAATTACTTAGTCTAACCGGTTAATATAATAATCTTTATACCTGCTTTCCTTGAAATGGAACAGTGACTGGGGCAGGGGTTGATTGGTCTTGAAACTGTTTACTGTAATAGTGATCTTGGTGCCATTGTCCTGCGTTTGGATCATATTATAGATGTGCTTTGTTTGTTTATCAATACCAAGGTGAATTTCTTTAATCTCGGCGTTGGAATCTATAGGTGTAAGCTTCACATACTGAATTTTACGTCCCTTGAGATCCTGTACCGGACCCATTTCTGTTTTGTACCCGTTGTTGTAAAAGGTCAGCATTTTAGACGGACTAATATCCTGGTCCTCCTCCGGATTATGAGAGGAAATGTTGATTTCTTCATCTTCGGGGATGATGGTGTACAATTTTGCCCCGTCAAAAAGTCGGGTGGTGCCCATAATGTTGAGCAGGTATTTTTCACCTTCAAGGCTTACATCGCCACGGGTTTCGTGCTTTACATTCTCGGCAGTATTTTCAAGGCCGTATTTGAACTCAATAACAATGTTGTCATAAGATTCCACCTTCGAGGAAACTTCGCTAAGCAATTGTTTGGCTTCTTTAGACGATTGGGCATTTCCTGCCATAAAAGTCATTATTGCCGCTACTACTAAAATTATTTTTTTCATTTTCTTATGTGGTTATACTATTCTTCATTTAACAGCTGGTTCAGGCCTTCTAGATCCTGCACCAGTACTTGTCGTGCCTTGCTGCCCTCAAAGGGTCCCACGATTCCAGCTGCCTCCAGTTGATCAATTATCCTGCCTGCGCGGTTATACCCCAGTTTCAATTTTCTCTGAAGTAAAGATGCCGATCCCTGTTGTGCGATCACTATCACTTCGGCAGCTTCGCGGAAGAGGTTGTCCCGGTCGCTTACGTCAATATCAAGAGATGTGCCACTTTCCTCTCCACTGTATTCGGGGAGGTGATAAGCATCGGCATAAGCCTTTTGCGATCCAATGAATTCGGTGATCTTATCTACCTCGGGAGTGTCAACAAAAGCACATTGTAACCTGAGCAGCGTGTTGCCCTGGGTGAATAGCATATCTCCTTTTCCAATAAGTTGATCGGCCCCCTGGCTATCAAGAATGGTACGTGAATCTATCTTTGAAGTTACCCTGAAAGCTATACGGGCAGGGAAGTTTGCTTTGATGATCCCCGTAATTACGTTTACAGAAGGCCGCTGGGTAGCAATGATCAAATGTATCCCAATAGCGCGTGCCAACTGGGCAAGTCTTGCTATTGGAGCTTCAACTTCCTTACCGGCCGTCATAATAAGATCGGCAAATTCGTCTACCACCAGTACAATATAAGGCAGAAATTTATGGCCGTTCTCCGGGTTGAGTTTTCTAGCCTTGAACTTAACATTGTACTCTTTTATGTTCCTTACCATGGCGTCTTTAAGCAACTCGTACCGGTTGTCCATCTCAATACACAACGAATTGAGGGTATTGATCACCTTGGTATTATCTGTAATTATAGCTTCGTCGGTATCGGGAAGCTTGGCGAGGTAGTGCCTTTCTATTTTATTAAAGAGCGTTAATTCTACCTTTTTTGGATCTACCAGAATAAACTTCACCTCTGCAGGATGCTTGCTGTAAAGAAGGGAAGTAAGAATAGCGTTGAGACCGACAGATTTACCCTGGCCTGTAGCTCCTGCCATAAGCAGGTGAGGCATTTTAGCGAGGTCAACCACAAAGGTCTCGTTCGATATCGTTTTACCCAAAGCCATTGGCAGTTCCATTTCGGCATTCTGAAAGCGGGGAGAAGCTATAACGCTCCTCATGGAAACCATGGTGGAATTCTTATTGGGAACTTCAATACCAATAGTCCCCTTCCCCGGAATTGGAGCAATGATCCTGATACCTAAAGCCGAAAGAGATAGTGCAATATCATCTTCAAGGCTCTTGATCTTCGAAATCCTTATTCCTGCCTCGGGGATGATCTCGTATAGCGTCACGGTAGGGCCAACTGTAGCCTTGATTTGCGCAATATCAATCTTGTAATTTTTGAGAGTATCAACAATCCTGTTCTTATTCTCCTCAAGTTCTTCCTGGTTAATGGTAATACCGCCGCCATTGGCGTTGTGATCTTTGAGAAGTTCAATGGTAGGGAACTGGTAATTCTTAAGTTCGAGAGTTGGGTCAAACTCACCATAATCCTCTACCAGTTTACGGCTCAGGTTATCGTCAAGTTCTTCTTCTTCGTGCGCCGTTTCAACTTCCATCGCCACATCATCGGGGTTTTCTTCTGAACGGATTACAACTTTTTCGGGAGCGGGTTGTGGAGGTGTTGGTTTTTCTGCTTCAGGCGTTGCAGGCTTTGGCTGTTCTGCCTGTTTTTGTTGTGTGGCCGGTTTGGTTGCTTCTGAAGTATTTTTTGAACCGAAGTCTTCAGAAACAGAAGAGGACGTTTTGAAATCTTCAGAAATATTTTCTTTAGTTCTTTTTAAAGCTGAAATCAACTTTTCAGGAGTAACTTTTAGCCTGATCACCAGGTATGCGATGAACAAAAATGAAAGTAGGAGTACGGTACCGGTAAAGCCCAGGTAATCCTGAAGGTAATCATTTATTTCGTAACCCACGGTACCACCAAGTAGGGCATTAGATTCAGCAAAGAATCCCAAGAAAACCGAAACCCAGATCATCACCAGAAGGCCCCAGAACCAAAACCGGAACAAAGCTTTTTTGTTCAGGCTCATAAAATAGTAGATCCCCGTGGTAATGGTGAGAAACGCAAATGCAAAGGCTGCAATACCAAATCCCTCATAAATAAAGAAGTTGCTTATAGCGGCCCCAAACTTACTGAGTAGGTTTTTAGTTTCAACTTCACGATTGTCGAGCTGTGAAAGGGTACTTTGATCTACCTGCCAGTTAAAAAGAAAAGAGGTAAAGGCAATTAACAGCGCCAGGCCAAAGAAGATCAAAAAGCTTCCCAATAGCACCTTCCCCTTAGGGGAAAGCCTCAACGAGGACTTCGAAAAAGAGGATTTTGAAGAAGATTTTTTGACAGCTTTTCTTTTAGCCATAGTAGAACTGAAGGTTTGGGCGCAAAAATACAAATTAGTGCCAGCTAATATAAAGAAAAGGTAAAATCTATTTTAAAGAAGTTTTGTTAGCGGCAGATCACCGAATAAGCCTTGCTTTAATCACGACCCTCTAAAAAATGTTTCTCAAAAATGCCATTTTTGGAAGGTATCGGGTGTGAGGGATCAATTGCCTGCTCTTTCAGCATAAATGAAATTCGATAAGTCTAGACGGTGTAAAAGATATAGGGGATATATATAATGAGCCCAACTGCCACGGCTGCTATGGCGGCAAAGAAAACAGCTCCTGCCGCAACGTCTTTTATGCGTCCTATTTTTACGTGATAATCGGCATGTACAAAGTCGGCAATGTTTTCAATAGCAGTGTTTACACCTTCAGTAGCCATTACCAGCCCAATAGCAAAGATTTGCATGACCCATTCAGTCGGGGTAATTCCGAAGAAAAACCCCGCAATGGTCATAATCACGGCAATAACAAATTGCACCTGAATACTGGGCTCATGGCGCAGTAGCAGCCACGCACCTTTTATTGCATAACCACCTCCTTTGATTCGGCCGGTGATGAAATTATACATTATAGCAATGGTTTAAGAGCTTCCAGGTAGTTAGGCTCATCTTCAATCTTATCTACCTGTTCGGTGTGGAGAATCTTTCCGTTCTCATCGAGCACAATAACTACGCGTGACAATAATCCTTCCATAGGGCCATCTATGATCTCGAGGCCATAATCTTTTCCGAAGTTGCGTTCCCTGAAGTCTGAAAGGTTTACGCCATTAGAAATTTCATTGACTTTCCTGAACCGCTCCTGGGCAAATGGCAGGTCCCTGGAAATATTTAGTACCACCACGTTCTCAAGATCGGCTGCCCGCTCACTAAAGTTGTTTACCGAGGTGGCGCAAACGTTGGTATCAATACTGGGGAATATATTCATGATCACTCGCTTACCCTTAAAATCCTGAAGGGTGGCAACGCTGAGGTCTGATTTTAATAATTCAAAATGCGGAGCTCTTTCCCCTTTTTCCGGCAGGTGGCCATAAGTAGTAATAGGTTTTCCTTTATGCGTTATTTGTGACATATCGACTTTTCTTAGGTTGAGCTACTAAAATTAAAATTTTGGGGATGGTATTTTACTAAAATTGTCATAAAACAAAAAGGCTGCCTCAAAAACGAGAGACAGCCTTTATTATCTATGTATTGTGCGGGTCTATTTATCTATAGAACTCAACACTTTTTTCATGAAGTTGTTTGCCGCATCTCTTTCGGGCGTTCCTTCATCTATCATATTCTGAACTTCAAGAGCACCACAAATGTTGCTGATCAACTCTCCAATCACATCCATTTCTTCCTCACTCACCGACCTGTGGTCGCAGAACGATTCTAAAACTTCAAGTGTGTTTTCAAGCCTTTCTTTATCGTTGTTCTTTTGCAGGTGTCTAATTACTGGTAACTTCATTAACTAGGTCTTTTAAAAGTTCAAATTTGTTGGTTTGCACCTGGTTTACAAATGCACCGTTTTTAAAAGTGGCAAAAGTTGGCAAATTGTCTACTTTGGCCATTTTCCTGGATTCAGGATTCTTTTCGGCATCAACCAGGAGAAAAGTTGCGTTTTCATTTTCGGCAGCAAGCTTCTTGAACTTGGGCTTCATCACCCTGCAGTTACCGCACCATCCGGCCATGTACTGTACAACTACAGTTTCATTATCGGCAACTACTTCCGCCAAATTATCTTCAGTCAATTCTCTCATTGTAATGCGTTTTTTAGTTAGAGCTTAGGTAAGATGCTACTCCCTTACGGTTTGCACTCATGGCATCTTTTCCTTCTTCCCAGTTTGCAGGACAAACCTCACCTTTTTCCTGTACGTGAGTGTAAGCATCGATCAAACGGATGAATTCTTTTACGTTTCTACCAAGTGGCATGTGGTTAATACCTTCGTGGAATACTGTTCCTTCTTCGTCAATAAGGTAAGTAGCACGGTAAGTTACGTTATCACCTTCTACAGTGTAGATACCGGTTTCTTCGTTGTAGCTCTCGTTTGTAATGTCAAGGATGCCAAGTTGGTTAGCAAGGTTCCTGTTAGAGTCAGCAAGGATAGGATAGGTAACACCTTCAATTCCTCCGTCGTCTTTTGGAGTATTTAACCAGGCAAAGTGAACCTCTGGAGTATCACATGAAGCACCAATTACCATTACATTTCTTTTTTCAAACTCAGCAAGAGCTTCCTGAAATGCGTGTAGTTCTGTAGGGCAAACAAAGGTGAAATCTTTTGGGTACCAAAAAAGCAAAACTTTTTTACCGTTATTTTTAGCTTCCTCGAATACGTTGATCTTAAAAGTATCACCCATATCGTTCATAGCGTTTACTTCTAAGTTTGGAAATTTTTTTCCTACTAATGCCATAGTATTTTAAGTTTTTATTATTGATTTAATTCGAGTGCAAAGATAAAAACAAAGAGCGGCCCTACTAAGGCCGCAAATCTTTATTTTTTATTTTGTTATAGGTTTTTCTAATGCTATTATTCTTTTTGTATAACTTATTGTTATTAAGTTGTTGCTTTGTCTGCCAGCTGTCTTATTTTAATATTGAAAGCTGCATAGAATAAGGTCATGAATGGGCTTAGGTAGTTAAAAATAGCATAAACGAAGTAAGAAGCTACCGGCACACCAAGCACCCCGCTGTGATAAGCACCACAGGTATTCCACGGAATAAGTACAGAGGTAACGGTACCCGAATCTTCTAACGACCGGCTAAGATTCTCGGGTGCCAGGCCTTTATCGCGGTAAGCTTTGGCAAACATTTTTCCCGGTACCACAATAGCTAAATACTGGTCAGATGCTGTGGCGTTAAGCGTAATACAGCTAAAGACGGTGCTGGCAAAAAGTCCGAAAGTAGTGTGGAACAGGTTAAGAAGGGCTTTACTAATAGTAGCAAGAGCGCCAATGGCATCCATGATCCCACCAAAGACCATGGCGCAGATAATAAGCCAAATGGTCCCCAGCATTCCATACATTCCTCCCGAAGAGAAAAGATCGTTGAGTTGGGCGTTATCTGTAGTGATCGAAGTGTCTATGGTTATTGAATTCATGAGTCCCACATAAGCCGCTTCAAACGAAAGGTGCTCATAACCAGATACGGCAGTTACCACCTCTGGCTGAAAGATCAATGCAGCAGCAGCACCCAGTAGCGTCCCAAGAAGCAGGGCAATGAGGGGAGACGTTTTCATGACGATGAGTACAATAACCAGTACAGGTACTGCAAACAGCCAGGGGCTGATATTAAACGCACTGTCAATCGACGCCAGAATGGCGCTTGTATCTGCAGTTCCCGATGGTTCTACTGTAAATCCAAGAATAATGAAAACAATGATAGTGATCGCGATGGTGGGTACCGTCGTGAGGGTCATATATCGTATGTGAGTAAAAAGATCTGTCCCGGCCATGGCAGGGGCTAGGTTAGTGGTATCACTAAGGGGCGACATCTTATCTCCAAAATATGCACCCGAAAGTATCGCACCGGCAGTCATTCCTACCGAGATACCCAGAGCTTCGGCAATTCCTATTAATGCAATCCCTACAGTCGCCGAAGTGGTCCAGCTACTTCCGGTGGCCACAGAGATCACCGAACAAATGACCACGGTTGCTGCCAGAAAAATGGTAGGATTGAGTATCTGTAATCCGTAGTAGATCATCGTGGGGATAATTCCACTAATAAGCCAGGTGCCTGCCAAAGAGCCTACCATAAGCAGGATAAGGATTGCACCGGTGGTAGATTTAATATTATTGGCCACCTCCTCAATCATGGTGTCGAACTTCACCTTGTTGAACATTCCAACTATGGCCGCAACCGCTGCTCCCAATAGAAGGATGAACTGGTTGGAACCGCTAAGGGAGTCGTCTCCATAAACAAAAACGTTGTACGCCAGCATTCCAACTAAGGCAAATACAGGAAACAATGCTTCCCAAATATTCAACTCACGATTTTCAAGAACTTTTGTGTCTTTGATGAATTTTTCGTCTTCCATTTAAGGGGGTGTAAATTTTTGAATGCGTAATGTTACGATTTTTCGTTAAAAGTCAAAAGGTGAGACTTCAATACTTGGCTATGAAAATACCCTTTTGAACAGAAAAAAACAATTTGTATAGCTTCTGAACAATCTGCAGTTAAAATAAAAAAGCGGAAACTTCAATTTGAAATTTCCGCTTTTGTTTAATTTATATGAGATATTTTATCCTAATTCAAGTGCAATTTCCACCATTCCTTTAAAAGTGCTTTCGCGTTCTTCGGTAGTGGTTTTTTCTTTCGTCACCAAAGAGTCAGATATGGTAAGAAGAGAAAGGGCGTTTACCCCGTGTTTAGCTGCAATTGTATACAAGCCAGAGGATTCCATTTCTACACAAAGCACCCCGAAATTAGACCACATTTGATAAGATTCAAATTCATCGGCGTAGAATTCATCGCTGGTAAGTACATTCCCTGCCTTTACCTCGATGTTCTTTTCTTTTGCTTTTTCAATAGCCTGCTGAAAGAGACTGAAACTTGCAGTAGGTGCAAAATCGGCTCCCTGAAATCTATACTGATTAATTCCTGAAGTTGATGAAGCCGCCATGGCAATAACGATATCACGAAGCTTCACACTTTTTTGATAAGACCCGGCGCTACCAACTCTAATGAGGTTTTTTACACCAAATTCATTGATCAATTCGTGAGCATAAATGGAAATTGAAGGTACACCCATCCCGGTTCCCTGAACCGAAATCTTTCGTCCCTTATAAGTACCTGTGTACCCAAACATGTTGCGTACCTGGTTGTAACAATTTATGTCTTCAAGATAAGTTTCTGCAATCCATTTTGCTCTTAATGGATCTCCTGGTAACAATACTGTTTCTGCTATATCGCCTTTTTTGGCGCCAATGTGTATGCTCATTTTTTTAATTCCTTTACAATTGATATTCCCGAAGAAGTTCCTATTCTTTCTACTCCTGCTTCAATGAAAGACAAAGCGGTGTCAAGATTCTTTATACCTCCAGATGCTTTTAATTTTGCCTTCCCTTCAACCGCTTTTTTCATTAACTCAATATTTTCGAGTCGGGCGCCGTCATTGCCAAATCCGGTAGAGGTTTTTACAAAATCGGCTTTTGCTTTTACAGCAATTTCGCTGGCCAAAACAATTTCCTGAGGGGTGAGGTAGCATGTCTCAATAATTACTTTGAGAACCTTATCACCTACCGTCTTTTTAATTTCGGCGATCTCTTCTTCTACTTGTTTGAAGTTTTTGGACTTCAGTTCCCCAATATTGATCACCATGTCAACCTCTTCAGCGCCATCTTTGAGAGCTTGTTGAGTCTCAAATACTTTAGCGGCAGTAGACATAGCTCCCAAAGGAAAACCAACCACCGTACAAACTTTTACATCAGTTCCTTCAAGTTCTTTTTTAGCAAGAGGTACAAAACCGCTGTTCACGCAAACCGAGAAAAAATTGTACTCTTTAGCTTCTTTACATAGCTCCACAATATCCTCACTGGTAGCTGTTGCTTTGAGAATAGTGTGATCTATGTACCTGTTAATCTCTATCATGAATATTTATTTAAAACAAAAATGTGACAAATATGCCGGTCAATATATGATGAGGGGCACCGTATGTGCGGTCACCTGTCTCACCGGCAAAACCTCACAAATATAAAGATTCAAACTCGCTTTAAGACTATATGTTGATAAAATATAAGGTTCCAAAAATGGCATTTTTGGAACCTTATATGAAAATATTATTTCCTAAGATATTTACTTCGGAAGTATTCTAAAGCGCTATTTAGTTTGTTGCTGCTTCCGAAGGTTTTAGGATACCCACTTTTTCCATGCACTCCCTCATCATCCTGTAAGTGCGCTCAACATCATTGTCAAGACCAATAGAGAATCTTATGATTCCGTCAGAAAGTCCCATTTCTTTTTGCTCTTCTTCAGGAATTTCCGAAGAAGTCGAGGTTCCGGGGGCACTAAAGAGGGTTTTGTAGAACCCGAGGCTTACTGCAAGGTAGCCAAGGTTTTTTTCCTGCATCATTTCCATAAGGGCATTGGCTTTATCAAGGGAACCGGCATCTACAACCAACATTCCGCCGTAACCGTACTCCTTGTTCATCATGCTTTTGTACATTTCATGTCCCGGATGGCTTTTTAGACCGGGATATACAGTTCTAAGGCCGTCCTGCTCAAATTTTTCGGCAAGGAAAAGGGCATTGTGGCTGTGTTGTTTCATTCTAATGTGCAGGGTGCGCAGGTTCTTTAGAATAGAAGCAGCCCGCATAGAATCCATCGTTGGGCCCAGCAGCATACTGGCTCCGTCATTCACACTTCTAAGTTCATTGATAAATTCCTGGGTTCCGCAAACCACGCCCCCTACAGTATCGCTGGAGCCGTTAATGAATTTTGTAAGACTGTGAATCACCGCATCGGCACCCATAGTTACTGGCGAAATGGCAAGAGGCGAAAAAGTGTTATCTACCACGAATTTAAGTCCGTGTTTTTTTGCTATTTCTGAAAGTCCTTTAAGATCGGCTACTTCCAGTAAAGGGTTACTTACGGCTTCACAGTAAATTACCTTAGTGTCTTTGGTTATAGCAGCTTCTACCTTTTCAAGGTTGGTGATATCAACAAAAGAAGTAGTGATGTTTAAACGGGGTGCAAAGTTCTTGAGGAAGGCGTAGGTCCCGCCGTAAATGGTGCGGCTGGAAATAATGTGATCTCCTGCCTGGCACAGTTGTAGTAAAACCGGGGTGATAGCGCCCATTCCACTAGCTGCCACGTTTGCAGCCTCGGTACCTTCCATAGCCGCAAGTGCTTCGCCCAAATATAAATTGGAAGGGGAGGAGTGACGGGAATATAAATAACAACCTTCGGCGTTACCTTCAAAGGTGTCAAACATTGTCTTTGCTGAAAGGAAGGTGTAAGTAGAAGAATCGGAAATACTCGGGTTTACCCCTCCAAATTCTCCAAAGTACTGCAGGTCCTGTATCTTATCTGCCGGTTTAAATTTCATGATGTTTATATTTTTATTCTATCCAAAGAAAAGAAATTTCAGAAATAAAATCAACGATGATGCTCCTGCACAGAATATTTATCTGCCAAAAATGACATTTTTAGATAATATTTCAGATATATTTGTTTATATACATTATTTCAGGAAAAATTACGGAATGATTAGCGATCCCACCGATAAAAAACTGCTGGCTTTACTGCAGGAGAACTCAAAAAAGACCAACAAAGAACTGGCCGGAAAACTGGGGCTTTCAGTTACTGCTGTTTATGAACGGATAAGGAAACTGGAACGTGCCGGGGTAATTTCCAAATACGTAGCCCTTGTAAGACCCGAAAAAGTGGAGCGTTCCTTTACAGCTTTTTGCCACATCAAACTGGTGCAGCATACCAAAGGGAATGTTACCGGCTTTGAAAGCCAGGTTACCAAACTGCCCGAGGTGCTGGAGGTTTTTCACGTGAGCGGTGAATATGACTATATTCTGAAAGTAATGGTGAAGGATATGGAGGCTTACCGGGAGTTTATGCTCAACAAGCTCACCACGCTGCAACACATTGGCAGTACCCAAAGTACTTTTGTTATAAGTCCCGTTAAAAACACCACCGAGTTAAGTGTTTAAGGTTCAAGGTTCAAGGTTCAACGTTCAAGGTTCAACGTTTAAGGTTCAGGAGCCAAATTTTCTTTATCTCACATCTCATATCTAATATCTAATATCTCATATCTAATATCTCATATCTAATATCTAATATCTCACATCTAATATCTCCCAAAACAATCCAGTCTTTTCATTTGTCATTAATAGTCGTACTTTTGTTATTCTTGTAAAAACTCAACAAAAAACTTACTTATGAGCAAATATGATGTTGCTGTTATAGGTTCAGGCCCGGGAGGATATGTCGCTGCCATTCGTTGCGCGCAATTGGGGATGAAAACCGCACTTATAGAAAAGTATTCCAGTCTTGGAGGCACCTGTTTAAACGTGGGATGTATTCCCAGCAAGGCGCTACTCGATTCTTCACATCATTACGATGATGCCGTGAAGCATTTTGAAGAGCACGGGATTGAAATTCCGGGGGAGGTAAAAGTGAACCTGGAAAAAATGATCGAGAGAAAACGTTCTGTGGTGAACCAAACGGTAGACGGGATAAAGTTTCTTATGAACAAGAACAATATCGAGGTTTTTGAAGGTGTGGGTTCTTTTAAAGATGAAACTCATATCAACATCAAAAAATCTAACGGTGAAACCGAAGTTCTTGAAGCTAAAAACAGCATTATTGCAACAGGTTCAAAACCGGCGAATCTTCCATTTATAAAGCTTGACAAAGAAAAGATCATCACTTCTACAGAAGCTCTTGAACTTAAAGAAATTCCCGAACACCTTATTGTGATTGGTGGCGGAGTGATAGGTTTGGAACTTGGGCAGGTATATATGAGGCTCGGCGCAAAAGTTTCGGTTGTGGAGTATATGGACAGTATTATTCCTACAATGGATGCTGCCCTTGCCAAAGAATTGACCAGGAGCCTTAAGAAGCAGGGAATGAAGTTCTATGTTTCGCACCAGGTGAATTCTGTAGAGCGTAACGGGGATGAAGTCGTGGTCAAAGCCAAAGACAAAAAAGATAAAGAAGTAGAATTTAAAGGGGATTACTGCCTGGTTTCTGTAGGTCGTAAACCTTATACTGAAGGACTTAATGCTGAAGCTGCGGGAGTGAAAATTGACGACCGTGGAAGGGTAGAGGTGAATGCCCAGCTCCAAACTTCAGCAAAGAATATTTATGCCATAGGAGATGTGATCAAAGGGCCAATGCTGGCGCACAAAGCTTCGGAAGAAGGAACTCTTGTTGCTGAAGTTATCGCCGGACAAAAGCCGCACATCGATTACAACCTAATTCCGGGTGTGGTTTATACATGGCCTGAAGTTGCCGCCGTTGGTAAGACCGAAGAGCAACTAAAAGAAGAAGGTGTAAAATATAAGGAAGGAAAATTCCCTATGCGTGCCCTGGGAAGATCAAGAGCCAGTGGAGATATCGACGGAATGGTGAAGATACTTTCCGACGAAGCTACAGATGAGGTACTTGGCGTGCACATGATAGGTGCCCGGGTAGCCGATCTTATTGCTGAAGCTGTGACTGCCATGGAGTTTCGTGCCTCGGCCGAAGATATTTCAAGGATGAGCCATGCTCACCCCACCTATGCTGAAGCCGTTAAAGAAGCTGCCCTTGCAGCCACCGATAACAGGCCGATTCATTCATAGATTCAGCTTAATATACATTCAAAATGATCTCTCAAAAATGCCATTTTTGGGAGATTATTTTTTTTATATGCTGCTGATTAAAAAAGTTTTAATTGCTTGATTTCGATTCATCTCTTTCACTACATTTATACTAAATTAAATATGCAAAAAGATGCCTAAAGAAAAATCACCTTCAAAGAATTCAGCTAAGAAAGAACCCGTTCTAAGCCTGAAAGAAAAGCGTGCCGCCAAAGCCGCCAAAAAGAAGACCAGAAACTAAATTTGTTCTCTTATTCTATTCTAATAGAATAAGAGGCTTTAAATTCCTGAGAAGGCATTAATTCGTTAATGCCTTCTTTCGTTTTTAGATCCTGATTAGTATTTTCGATATCGGCATAACCTAGCCATGGTTCAAGACAAACGAAAGGAGCTGCCGGTTTTGACCATATTCCCAGGTGCCTGAAATCTTCATATTCAACAGTAAGAATATTTTTGCCGGAATTATTTTTCAAGCTGAGTCTTTTCGAGGGGATATCTTTAAAAATAAGAGCATCCCGGTCAAAAAGGTTTTTATAAAGCTGAATCTTTTTATCATTTTTGAGCACTTCAACCGTCTGCTCTTTGATTAAACCTTTGTTAGTGAGGGTATAACTGTGGAGGTCCATATCCCTATCAAACTCAAGAAAATAATCTTCCATAGATTCATCTTCATAGAGCGGAACATTAAAAGCAGGATGCCCGCCGAGGGAAAAATAGAGCGGCTTCTCATCAAGATTAAGGACTCGATGAGAAACACACACTTTATTTTCTTTGAGGGTAAAACTTATTTCGAAAGTAAATTTGAAAGGATATATTTTCAGGGTTTCTTCAGAATAGCTTAGCTCAAAGACCAGCTGCTTTTCATGCTGTTCTTTAAGAGTAAAATTTTTGTTGTGCCTAAGAAAGCCATGTCTTGACAAAGAATATTTATTGCCTTCAAAGAAGTAAGTATCTTCTTTTAGACCTCCAACAACAGGAAAAAGGTTTGGGGCCTGTCCACTCCAAATTTCGGAATTTCTCTGCCAGATATATTCAAGTTCACTTCCGTTCTTTTTCAGGCTGCAGAGTTCAGCACCGGTTTTTCGTACCCCTATACTTAATTGATCGTTCTTTATTTTGTACATGAATGTAACTGATTTTCTTAGCAGGAAAATTGAAAATCAAATTTAGCTTATTGGTGCTACATTAGGAAGTAGAAGTCTTCAGAAGTTCTCTTCAATAGAAAAAAGATTTCTGAGTTCCTGAATTAATTCTGAATAGGTTTTCCACTTTGACCTTTTTCTAAAGATCTCTATTATTCATCGCTCACGAATTTGAAAAATTTACTTTCTCCACCATCTTTGGTTTCTTCCTGGTAAAGGAATTGTAAATTATTTTCGTCGAATATCCTGAAGAACTCTTCCCACGAGATATTTTTGAGATTATCTTCTGCATAACCAGGGAAATTGATGCGGAGTAACCCCCCACCTTCACTACTGTTTGTTGTACTTTCTACCACTGCAGGTTTTCCGTCTCTTTCTTCGGTCCAGTTTTTAATTGTGTTATGATCTTTTGTGGTCTTAGAATCTGACTGTGCCATGTTTGCTGATTTTAAGTTTATTATGCCTCTAAATTCCCATTTTTGGAACGGAACCAAAAGACTTTTAACAGCAAAAAAATATAATTGTTAAGCTCTTGTGAATCGGGGGCTGCTGTTAATTTCTCTTCTTAAACAGTCTCAATTTCCAGTAACCCCGCTTAAAATAAATAAAAGCGGCAAGGGCAGCAATGAGATTCGAAATTGGAAACGCCCACCAGATCCCTTCGTAGCTAAGGTCGGTTTTGTGCGAAAGCATAAAAGCCACAGGAAACCTGATGATCCAGAGGTTGAGGATTGAAATGAGCATTGAGGCTTTGGTGAATCCTGCACCATTAAAAACCCCGTTTAAAACCTGCTGCACGCCTAAAAGTCCGAAGCTTGGAGCCATGATCTTTATGAAGTATGCGGCATCATTAATAACTTCAGGGTCGTTAGGAATAAAGAAAGCTGTTATGGGAACAGCAAAGAAGAACATGAGAATTCCCATGCCTGTTAGGCCGAAAAAAGCGATCTTGCTACTTAAATTCGCAACCTTCTCTGCTCGCTTAATTTTAATCGCCCCAATGTTTTGTCCTACGAGGGAGGTGGTGGCAATAGCGAGCCCCAGTGCCGGGATAATGATAAAGCTTAAGATTCGGGCGCCAATCCCGTAGGCTGCCACCACTTCGCTTCCAAAACCCGTTACAAGCACTACCATAAAGGTCATTCCCAGGGCCCTGGTTGATTGTTCTATACTGGCAGGAATTCCAAGATTAACAATCCGTTTTAAGGTAGAAATGTGAGGTCTCATTTGGTTAAAATGAATCCTGATTCCGCTCCTGCCTCTAAAAAGGATCCACAGGCCTATGACTGCCGAAAGTGCCTGGGTAATAATACTTGCAACTGCTGCCCCGGCTACCCCATATCCGGGTATGGGACCATATCCATAGATAAATAGCGGGTCCAGGATAAGGTTAAGGAATACGGTGAACAGTACGATATAAACGGGCATCATCACATTTCCTATCCCGCGCATGAGCGACTGGAAGGAGAAGAACATAAAGAGAAACACAAATCCAATGGAAGAGACCTGAAAATAACTCACTGAATCTTCCAGGATTTCAGGGCCTGCACCAATGAGTTTCATGAGCGGCGCAGCTGCAAAATAGCTCAACACCGAAAGTAATAAGGATATAAAAAAGATCAGGGAAATAGTCTGCGATGAATTAAAATCTACTCTTTTTTGATCTTCGGCACCATAGTATTGAGAGACCAGCACGGTTCCGGCCAAAGTTAAGCCCGAGCCCAGTGACAATACAAGGAATAACAGTGGGAAACTGATGCTTACTGCAGCAACAGCATTTGCACCCAGTCTACCCAGCCAAAAGGTATCGATTAGCTGGTAAGCGGTTTGGAGTATGTTTGCCAGGATTATAGGAACGGCGAGGTGGAAAAGGGACGTAAAGATCCCTCCTTCAGTATATTTCCTTTTTTGATTCATGTGCCACAAAAATACGGCAGGCAGATGCTATTTTATGCTAAAACTTTAATAATTCCTTTTAAGCTCAAAAACAGCACCTGGAAAAGATTTAAAATTATCCCTGATATTTAAACCTGACGCCTTTTTAAAGTTTAGTTGTTAAAGCAAATTTTTTGTTGTAAATTTAAGAAGCACAGTAAGTTATGTGTAGGTTGTATTTTGGAATTATTAAACTCCGTTACCTATGAGCGCACTAACAAACATCTGGAATAATTACACCGTCGAGTTTTCTACTACCCAAAAGGTGATAATTGCTATTGTACTTGGAATGATCTTTTTGATCGCCATTTTCGCCATAGTTTTAGTCATTTTGGAAATTGCAGGATAATAGAAAATTTATAAAGGTGTAAGAGGTCCTTTTTTTGAGGGTGATGTTTTTGTGTGCCTTATTTTTCCTTACCATTATTCTTTTTCTTATTTCTTTAGAAGCATCTCTGTAGCGTGTGCTTCCTCATGTTCCTAATTTTTATTACCTTTAGGAACAACCTATTAGCAGTTGCTAGAAAAAAATCAATTATGGATGCCATTACTATCTACAAATTGATGAAGCCTCATCTTGATTTGTTGAATTCTTCAGAAAAAGCTACCCTTTCTAAATTGATCAATTCCAAAAAACCCGAGCGGGTGACCTGTGTACATCGCAAGAAACTATCACTTATTAAAGCAAAAGAACAACTAAAAGTATTTTGCAGGCGTGAAATGGAGCGGGAAAAAGAGAGCCGGGTAACGCTCTAATTTTTTGTTAATCCTTTAAATTCCGGATCTTCTTCAGATTATTTCCTGTAATTTCAGGAAGAAAGCTTATAGTGATGGAGGAGAAAATTCTATTAGCCGGAGCTTCCGGAGCCCTGGGGCTTGAAGTTCTTAAATTACTGCACCAACAGGGGAAAGATGTTAGAGCACTGGTACATTCTGAAGATGGGGCCGAAGAGGTCTCTCCTTATACGAATGATATTTGGAAAGCCGATGCCAGTGAAGGTAATGAAGTGATTAGAGACATTACAAAAGATGTTTCTATAGTGATTTCTACCCTGGGAAAAAGTGTTAGTTTATTTACCAACCGGGGCAAATCATTCGTGGAGAATGATTTTTACGCAAATTCCAATATTCTTGATGATGCCATTAAGAATGGTGTCAAACGATTTATTTATGTTTCTATTAAAGGTGCCGAAAAAGCGCTGGAATATGAAGTAGCGAAATCTCACAAGATGTTTGAAGATGCGCTCGAAGCTTCTGGCCTTGATCATACCATTATAAGGCCGGTAGGGTTTTATTCGGGTCTTCACGACCTTGCTATAATGGCAAAAAGAAAAGTCATTCCCATTGTAGGTGACGGGGAGGCTAAAACTAATAGTATCCATCAAAAAGATTTGGCTAAAGTTGTGGTGAAATATTTACAGGAAGGGCCCGAATTAAAAGAAGTGGGAGGTCCTTTGATACATACCCGCAGGGAAATGGCCGATATGGTTGCCGAAAAAGTGGGAGGGAAGGTGATCCCCGTTCCCGAAAAGATCGCTGAATGGGGGATGTTTCTTCCCGAAATGGTAGATGATGATATTTCGGCTAAACTTCATTACTTCAAATTTGTAACTACTCATGATATGGTTGGAGAGAAGAATGGTGAAATCACCTTTGAAGAGTATCTCAACAGTCTCGACCTGGAAAAAGATTTACCATAATGTCTAAAAAATATGATGCCATAATTATTGGTTGCGGAAGCAATGGCATAGCTGCAGCCATAAGATTACAGCAAAAAGGATTAAAAACTGCCATTTTTGAGCAGGCAGCGGTACCCGGTGGTGCCACTAAAACAAAGGAGTTAACCCTCCCGGGCTTTAAGCACGATGTAGGTTCGGCTATTATGCCCCTGGGGCTGGCTTCTCCTTTCTTCCGGAATCTGCCCCTGCAGCAGTACGGCCTGGAGTGGGTCTTTCCCGAAGTTGCCTATGCACATCCTTTTGATGATGGTACAGCTTATGCGTGCTACAAGGATATTCAAGCCACGGCTGCGCAGCTGGGAGAAGATCAGGATGCCTATCTCAACCTTATCAATCCTTTACTGGAGAATTGGGATAAGCTCAATGAAGACTTCTTGGGGCCACTGGGTATTCCCGATCATCCATTGCAATTTATGAAGTTCGGACTCAAAGCCCTGCCTTCAGCAAAAATGATTGCGGATAAATACTTCAAAAATGAGAAAACGAAGATGTTTTTTTACGGCTCGGCCGCTCATTCCACACTTCCTCTAAACACTTTGATCTCGGCTTCTTTTGGGCTGGTGCTCACCACCAGTGCGCATAAATATAACTGGCCTTTTCCAAAAGGAGGAGCTGGGAATTTCTTTGATGCCCTTGTACAGCATTATAAATCTCTGGGCGGTGAGATCTACTGTGATCAGATGGTGAACGATATTCGCGACCTGCCCAATGCGTATTCTTATCTCTTTGATCTTACCCCAAAACAGCTGCTGAAGATCAAGGGTCTTAATTTTAATTCTCTTTATCGCAAGCGGCTGGAGGCTTATAAATATGGTGCCGGTGTTTTCAAAATGGACTGGGCGCTAAGTGAACCTATTCCTTTTACCAGTGAAAAATGCCGAAAAGCAGCAACTATACATCTAGGATTTTCTCAGAAGGAAATTGAAGAGTCAGAAAAAGGTATTCACGATAAAAAAATGACCGGTACTCCTTATGTGCTTGTTGCCCAGCATACCCCTTTTGATTCCACGCGCGCGCCCAAAGGGAAGCACACGGCCTGGGCGTATATTCACGTCCCCAACGGCGATACCAACGATTATACAGAGATCATAGAAAATCAAATTGAACGTGCTGCTCCGGGTTTTAAAGATAGTATCCTCGAAAGATCGGCCATGAACACCGTGGCACTCGAACAATTTGATCCTAATCTCGTGGGAGGGGATATCAATGGAGGAAGGCAGGATATAACACAGCTATTCACGAGGCCTGTGGCCAAAATATCTCCTTACTCTACCCCAGATCCACGAGTGTACATTTGTTCTTCATCTACGCCTCCTGGTGGTGGCGTTCACGGTATGTGCGGCTTTCACGCGGCTCAAAAAGTGCTCAAAGATTATTTCAGCGAATTGCTATAACAAAAGGAGGCCGGAATTATTTCCGGCCTCTTTTGTTTTTAGGAAAAATCCTGTTGCTATTCTTTAGCTGAAGGAACAGGGAAGCCCCTGTCTCTCATAAGTGCATCAATATTTGCATCTCTTCCTCTAAAGAGTTGGTAAGCTTCAGCCGGATCCATTGCATTACGTGGTGCGAATAAATACTTCACCAGTTTTGCAGCTACATTTTCATCATAGAATCCGCCCGGTGCTTCTCTAAAAGCTTCCGCAGCATCCGAAGTTAAGACATCAGCCCACAGGTAGCCGTAATAACCGGTAGCATAACCTTCGCCCGAGAATACGTGCCCAAAATGTGGCGTACGGTGCCTCATTACAATTTCTGAAGGCATATTGAGTTCATCGAGAGTCTCTTTTTCGAAAGTATCCATATCAATATCTGAAGGATCTGTAGTGTGTAACTTCATATCCATCAAAGCAGAAGCAAGGAATTCGGTGGTTGCAAATCCCTGATTAAAAGTGGAAGCTTTTTTGATCTTTTCCACCAGTTCCTGCGGGATAGGTTCTCCTGTCTCGTGATGCACCAAAAAGCGATTGATCACTTCATCGGTAGACAACCATCTTTCCAGTAGCTGAGACTGGAATTCGGTATAATCTCTCACACCGCTGTTCAAAATAGGGTATTTTACTTCTGAAGAAAAGAAATGCAGGGCATGACCAAACTCGTGGAAAAAAGTGGTAGCATCATCCCATGAAATGAGTGATGGTTCTCCCGGTGCAGGTTTTACAAAATTCGAGTTGTTGGAGGCAAGAACAGTTTCTTCCTCTCCTTCCATTTCGGCATGGCTGCGATATTGAGAAGCCCATGCACCAGATCTTTTCCCTTTTCGCGCATATGGATCAAGATACCAGAGGCCAATATGTTTGCCCGTATCTTTATCGGTCACTTCCCACACCTTTACGTCTTCATGAAATACAGGAACGGTACCTTTTGGTACAGGGGTGAATTTATAATTGAAAACCCTGTCGGCTGTAAAGAAGAGAGCTTCTGTCAATTTATCGAGCTGGAGGTATTGCTTTACTTCATCCGATTCGAGATCGTATTTTTCCTGCCTCACCTTTTCGGCGTAATACCGATAATCCCACGGGGCAATTACAATATCTTTTCCTTCAGCTTCGGCCACTGCCTGCATATCGGCAACTTCTTCTTCTACACGGGCCAGGGCTGCGGGCCAAACTGCCTCCATAAGCTCCATGGCTCTTTCGGGAGTTTTTGCCATGCGATCTTGCAACCTCCATTGGGCATAATTTTCAAAACCGAGCAGTTCTACACGCTCATCGCGTAACTTCAGGATTTCCTTGATAATTTGCTTGTTGTCATATTCGTCATTGTTGTCACCACGGGAATAGTAATTGTCCCACACTTTCTTTCTCAGCTCTCTTTCATCAGAATAGGTGAGGAAAGGATCCATAGAAGAGCGGGTGTTAAGTACGGCATATTTACCTTCTTCACCACGATCGGTCGCTGCTTTGGCCGCTGCTTTAACAAAAGATTCGGGCAGGCCGCTTAGCTGATCTTCTTCAAGATAAACCACGTAATTTTCTTCTTCGGCTAAAACATTGTTGCTAAACTGCGTGTAAAGGCGCGAAAGTTCTTTATTGATTTTAGCATATCTCTCTTTGTCGGCTTCGTTAAGATCTGCGCCTTCCATAGCAAAATCTTCGTACATAAGTTGTACCGCACGTTGCTGTTGAGCTGGGAGAGGATTTACTTGCGACTGCTCATACACGGCTTTTATTCTCTCAAAAAGCTCTTTATTTTGTGATATTTTTGAAGAGTATTCAGAGATCTTTGGTGCCAGTTCCTGCTGAATTTCCCTGAATTCAGGTGAAGACATATTGCTGCTCCAAATTCCGTAATAGGTAAAGGCCCTGTCAAGGGCTTCACCCGACTGCTGCATGGCCAAAATGGTATTTTCAAAGGTTGGTGGGGCAGGATTGGCAGAGATCATAAGTACTTCCTGCAGGTGGGAAGCCATTCCCTGTTCCAGTGCAGGTTTGAGATCTTCCAGCTCCATTTCATCAAACCTGGGCACCCCGCCATAAGGGCCGGTCCACTCTTGTAAAAGATCGTTTTTCATAGTAGTTTTTTGTACTGTTTCATTAGGATCGCCGGGGGTGGCAGGAGCAGTAGAACTACCCGGGCCACAAGCCGATATAATCGCGGCTGTCATTAATCCAAGACTGATTTTCTTAGTGGGGATCATTTTCAATTATCATTTATTTTGTTCGGTCTTCAAGATACTAATAATCCTAAAAAAGTAGGGGCTTCAAAAATGCCATTTTTGACAGGTAAATATTTCGGCTTATTTTTATGCACCAGAATTTACCACATGGAATTTTTAAAGAAGAACTGGTTTAACATCCTGTTCATTATTCTCATCATTTTGTTGCTCGTTCCTCAAACTCGCAAACCTATACAGGTGGGTCTTAACCGCATGATCTCCTTTAGCCCTTCTAAAATTGCCGAAGACGAGCGCGATACACTTGAGAACTACAACTGGAACCTCGTTGATCTAAATGGAGAGCCGGTAAATTTCAAGAGCAGTATCGGGAAAGTGGCCGTGGTGAATTTGTGGGCAACCTGGTGCCCTCCATGTATTGCTGAAATGCCTTCTTTTCAGAAATTATACGACCAATATGGCGACAGGGTTGATTTCTATTTCGTTTCTACTGAAGAGGCAGCCAAACTACAACATTTTTTAGATAAAAAGCACTACAGGCTCCCGGTTTATCAGCCTCTTGATATGGCTCCTCAAAAACTGCAGTCACGCAGTTTACCCACTACGATCGTCATCTCCCGAAAAGGCAAAATAGCGGTAAACAAAGAAGGTTCGGCAAACTGGAACGATTCGGGCTTTAAAGAACTTCTTGATCAGCTGCTGGCCGAAGATTAAATCTCCTGCTGAAGGGAACTTCTTATGTTGAGAAGTTCTTCTACAAATTCGCGGCTGTTGGAGAGGCGTGGTACTTTATGTTGCCCACCCAGTTTATTTTTACGTTTTAGCCATTCATAAAAAGTACCTTCGGGCATTTCACGCACTACAGGCCGTTCAATGGCAATGTCATTCTTCCGCTTTGAAGCATAATCATCATTGTACCTGCCCAATTCCCTGTCCAGCACGTCGGTAAAATTCTCCATGTTTCCTGGAGATCTAACAAATTCTATGATCCATTCGTGATATCCCTTTTTACGCCGGTCGTAAAAATAGGGCGCTGCGGTAAAATCGCGGAGAATTGCGCCTGTTTCCCGGCAGGCCTGTGAAATGGCTTTTTCGGCATGTTCAGCAAAAAGATCTTCTCCAAAAACATTGATACAGTGCTTGGTACGGCCGCTTATGGTAAAGCGGTACGGGCTGGTGCTGGTGAATTTTATCGTATCGCCAATTTTATAGCGCCACAAACCTGAGTTTGTACTTATCACCATCGAATAATTTTTCCCTAGTTCGACTTCACTCAGGGGAATTACCTTTGGGTTTTCTGAAAGGAATTCTTTTTCAGGAATAAACTCATAGAAAATTCCGTAGTTGAGCATCAGCAGGAGGGAAGGATCCTCTTTTTGATCCTGAAGTGCAAAAAATCCTTCAGTAGCATTAAAGATCTCCAGGTACCTAAGGCTTTTGTCTTTGTCGAGCTCCTCGAATAGAGGCCTGTATGGGGCAAACGAAACCGATCCATGAAAGAAGACCTCAAGATCGGGCCATACATCCTGGATGTAGGTAATGTTTTTCTCTTTGATAATGTGCTGGAGCAGTAATAACATCCACATGGGGGAACCGGCAAGACTGGTAACCCGTTGTTGGGAAGTTATTTCAGCGATCTTTTTGATCTTCTCTTCCCAATTGTTCATCATAGTGACCTCCAGCCCCGGAGTTCTTCCAAACTGGGCCCAAAAGGGAAGATTTTTCATCACAATGGCCGAGATATTGGCAATATAATGACTGTTGTTGCTGGACTGTTTCCCTTCCTGGCTACCGCCAATTGACAGGTTTTTTCCGGAAAACAATTTGGCATCTGGATAGTTGTGAATGTATAAGGCCAGCATATCCCGACCTCCCTGGTAATGACACTGCTCTAATCCTTCTGTAGAAACAGGGATCATCTTGCTGGTGGCTCCCGTGGTTCCCGATGATTTGGCGAACCATTTTATTGGGGTAGGCCAAAGTACGTTAGTTTCCCCTTTTAGGATCAATTCTATATAAGGATGGAGGTCTTCGTAATTATTAAGCGGCACCTGTTCAACAAACTGGCGGTAATTATGAATATCTTTAAAGTGGAATTTCCTTCCGTAATAGGTATTCTTAGTCGTTTCCAGAAGTTGCTGCAGGACCCGTTGCTGGGTCTCATGAGGATTATTAATGGAATTTTCTAAGTCTTCGATCCGGCTCTTCATCACCAGATTCCCTATGGAATCAATTATCCCCATATATTGCGATCAACTTTTGTAATGATTTTCTTCGTGGAATTTATAAAGAAATCCCCCTCTTTTACAATTGCCGAAGATACACAATAATCGCTTTTTTTGAACTGCACCTGCTTATTTTCCTTTTTTAACGTCTTCATGAACAGGAAAAGTAAGTATAAAGGAGGTTCCTTCATTGGGAACGCTTTGCACTTCTATTGTCGCATCGTGATCTTCAAGGATGTTCTTGACAGAACATAATCCAATTCCCATGCCGCCGGGTTTCCGGGTGTAAAAAGATTCAAAGAGCCTGTCCAGTTGTTCCTGTACCATTCCACAGCCGTTATCTGTTATAGTAAGGGAGTAGGTGTTTTTTCTTTTCTTAATGCTAAGAGTCAGCTTCCCCTCATTTGGCACCATTGCTTCACTGGCATTGACAATAATATTCAGTATTGCAATTTGAAGCTTCTCCTCGTCGGCATTTATAAAGTAAGTGCCGCTGTATTTTTTGTGAAAAGTAACTCCTGTAAGGTAAATACGGTCTTTGGCATGACTTAAAGCTTTGTTTGTGGTTCTTGCCAAACAGCACTTTGTCATTTTAGGCTGTGAATAGTTAGACGCTGTTAAAAGATCGGTCACCAAATTGTTTAAGGTCGAGGTGCTCCTCTTTATGATGTCGGTGTAGTTTTTCGGCATCTTTGTATGAGATTCACGGCCAAGTTTTTCCAGTATGTCTACAGACATGTTGATACTTGCCAGCGGGTTTCTTAACTCGTGGGCCAGGGTTCTCGCTATTTCTCCTTTAATAGAAAGTTTTTCCGCAGTAATTAAGGCCTGCTGTGTCATTTTTTGAGACTGAACATTTCTAAGGAGAACTATGTACTCCACTACATTTCCTTTTTCATTTCTCATGAACACCTTGCCTCGTGCATTATAACACTCCCATTTTTTTTCATGCCCTTTCAACCTGAATTCTACTTCAAGCACATCTTCATCAGAGCTTTTTAGAAGTCCGCTGTGAAAGCCAAGGGTTTTCTGCCGGTCCTGAGGGTGGATTAACGGGAAGATATCAGGTAATGACATACCCTGAATTTTCTCCACAGTCATACCTTCTTCAGCCGATATATCTCTGTTGATGTATCTTATTTTCTCGGTATACAGGTTGAAGATCATTATAACGTCTGGGGAAGTTTCTACCAGTTGCTTTTTAAACCTGCTGTTCTCCCTTAATTTTTGAGCCTTTAATTTATTCCTCGTAATATTTTCGAGGGAACAGATGAGAAGACCTTTTTGCCGCCTGCTGGAAATACTAAACCAGTTATTTTTACCGTTACGATCTACTTCGATTTCAAAATTGGCAGATTCTCCTGTCAGCATGGTTTGCTTCAGGGCCTCAAAAACCCCTTTTTCGGTTGCGCCAGGATTATACTTAAGAAAACTGCGACCTACCATTTTGGGTTGGTTGTAGTAGCGGTTAATGATCTTATTTACTCTTACATAGGTGAAATCTACAATGTCATAATTCTCTCCAAAAAGTGGTTTCATTACAAAGATGCCCTGTTTTACAGTGTCAAAAACCATCTGGAGCAGTTCATTACTTTCCTCCAGCTCATGTGTACGGCTTTTTACTTTTAGTTCAAGATCCTCGTTTAATCTTTGCAGCTTTTCTTCGGCTTCTTTACGCGGGGTAATGTCTGAGAAAAGGCAGGCTACTTTTCTGCTTTTCGAACTTCCTATGGGAAAGGCGTAGACATCAAACCACCGGTGATGTGCAACAGCGTAATCTTCAAAGCGTAAAGCTTTTCCTGTAAAAGCGACTTTTCCAAGAGTATTAAACCAGTGGCTCTCATGATCGCGATAAAATTCCCTCATTGTTTGGCCCAGCGGGTTTCTCAAATCAGTATGTTTTTCAAACGCCGGATTAACTTCAACAAAAAGATAATCAATAGGATTCTTTTGCAGGTCGAAGATCATTTCAACCACTCCAAATCCCTGATCTAAAGAATTTACCAGGATCCGGTAGCGGTTAAGGCTTTCCTGCAGCAGTTGTTCTTTTTCGAGCCCCAGGTCTTTTCTACCCTTAACGCTGGAATTATCTACAGGTTTTGCAAGAGTTAGAATATATTTTCCCTTGCGGCCTTTAAAGCCATCATACTTGCGAAATATAAATTGAAAACATTTCCAGTGTCCAAAAGCAGATTTTACACGTATTATCTTTGTTCCTTCTTCGGGATTTGAAGGTGTGTGAGATTTTTTCAGAAGCTGTAAAAAAACCGGATAATCTTCAGGATGGATCTTCTCCCTGTAAAAGCTGTCGCTGTCTTCTTTAACAGGAGAACTGTCTTTGAAGTACTGCAGAAATCGGTAATTTACTGCCTTAATGGAAAGATCTTCCGCAGAAAAAATAAACAGAAGAAATTCCTGAGTATCACGCCCGTTAAAAGCACTGGAGAGGCTGTGCGCAGCACCAGTAGAAATTTCATCTGGCATAAAAGTAGTTTTTTGCATCTAAAAAATATTAGACAGCAGTTCTTTCGTTCTGCTCATTCCGATATTAGGCTATTAGGGGGAGTAAGTTAAAATTAGGATAATTTTTTAATAACTCAACCATCACAATACCAGATTTTTACAAAAAATATCTTACACATTCCCGGAAGCTGCGTATCTACTGTGTTTTCTCACAGAAAAAATTTTCAGTTTATATGCTCAGCTCGTAAAAATCTGTATCAATAGGGGAGGTGTAGCATGTTACTTGTTAGTTTACAATAAGTTAAATATCCTCACTTAGAGAAGATAAACGTCAAATTTTTTGGATTAGAGGTGCAGGGTATCCGTAGATCATCCCTGGATAATCCTACAGTGGCTTAACTTTTTATTAAGAAAACCTTATCTTAAAACAGGCCCATTAAAAATGTAGAATCGAGTCTATTTTTTCTTCTTGCGGTTGTAGTTTTTGTCGCCGCGGGTCTTTGGCTTTTTATACTTTTTCTTGATCTCCCGGCGATAGGATCCGCCTAAATTCACTTTTTTGTTCTTATCCTTTTTGTCGTGAAAAGCAGGGCCCGGTTGATCTTCATCTGAAGATTTATTCGGGTTGTAAATTTCATCAGATTTGGGCTGTTCTTCCGGAATGAGTTCTATAGATACTTCCACGGTATCGGGCAAAGGTTGAAAAGAGATCTTCAGGTCCATCAAAGATTCTATCTTCTCAAGATCTTCTGTTTCCGAAGGAGTTGTGAAAAGTATGGCGTGTCCTTCTTTTTCGGCCCTACCGGTACGGCCAATGCGGTGTATGTAATTTTCGGGGTAGGCAGGAGTATCAAAGTTAATGACATGGCTCACCTGTTCAATATCGAGACCACGGGCCATAACGTCTGTAGCTACGAGTATGCGGCAAAATCCGTCTCCAAACTGCCTGATGCTCCTCAATCGGTAGTTCTGGGTCTTGTTGGAGTGGATCACGGTACATTCTTCGGGGAAAAGGGGATCGAGGTTTTGAAAAAGTCGATCGGCTATTCTCTTGTTCCCTGCAAAAATGAGCACCTTGTGAAAGGTTTCTTTATCGGCCAGCAGGTGTTTCAGAAGATTCACCTTGGTGTAAAAGTTTGGGACTTCAAATCCTTCCTGGTTGATGTTTTCCAGTGGGGCACCACTGGCGGCTACCGATACAGTTTCGGGATTTTTAAAGTTTTCCTGAATCAGCTTCTCTACATCGGCCGTCATGGTGGCCGAGAACATAATGTTTTGCCTGTTGGCCGGGAGCAGCTCCAAAATATTTGTCAGCTGGAACCTAAAGCCCAAATCAAGCATCACATCAACTTCATCTATCACCAGCTTTTGAATAGATTTTAACTGCAGGTCGCGGTTAATGGCAAGATCATAAAGTCTTCCCGGTGTGGCGACCAAAATATCCAATCCCTGGGCTACCAGTTGTTTTTGAGTATTGATGTTGGTGCCACCGTAAATACCAAGAATGCGCGTGTTTATGTACTTGGTAAGTTTTTCAAGTTCTTCTGCTACCTGCACCACAAGTTCACGCGTGGGTACCAGAATGAGGACCCGCGGATTCTTTTGTTCAGAATATTTTAAGGTTTTTAGAAGGGGAAGAAGGTATGCAAGGGTTTTTCCTGTACCTGTCTGGGCAATTCCCACCATATCCCTTCCAGAGAGAATTACAGGTAAAGATTGCTCCTGTATTGGGGTAGGAGTAGAGATCTTTTGATCTTCAAGTGCATTTAATAAGGGAGTAGTAAGGTTGAGGTCCTGAAAAGTCACGCAGTAAAATTTAAGGGGCAAAGTTAAACTTAAATTATTGAAAGCCTATGGGTTTTGTTTAAGCTAAGGCTATCTTTATTTCTTCCCGGCCTATTTTGTATTTTTGACTGCTAATTTTACTACTATGACAAAGATCCTGGCTTTTGCCGGCTCCAGCAGCCCAACATCTATCAATCACCAGTTAATTCTCAATGTAACCCGGCGAATTTCAGATCATCAGGTAGAGGTGCTCGAGCTTAACGAGCTGGACATTCCTCTTTACAGCATTGTAAAGGAAAAAGAAGGCTTCCCTGAACACGTGAAGTTTATTTATAAAAAAATTGTTGAGGCTCCTGCTCTAATTATAGCAGTGAATGAGTACAACTCAAATGTTTCAGGATTTTTCAAGAATATTATCGACTGGCTTTCACGGGTGGAAAAGAATTTTCTCGCCGGCAAGAAGATACTTTTAATGAGTACTTCTCCGGGTAAGCGCGGTGGTGCTTCGGCTTTAGAATACTGCAAGAACCAGTTTCCGCGTTTTGGAGGTGAAGTGGTAGAGAGCTTCAGCCTGCCGCAGTTCTATGAAAATTTTGATTCCGAAAAAGGTGTAGTGATCAATGAGATTTTCGACCTGGGCATCATTGATGTGATCACTTCTTTTTCTCAAAATATTAAGGAAGCAGCGGAGTGAGGATATCCAAAAAGGTCAAATTTGACAAAGATTTTCCCATAAAAAAGGCGCTGTTGCACTGGGCCCGCCAGTTCAATGAAGTGGTGTGGCTAGACAGCAATAAACATGAAGACGCCTACTCTAATTTTGAGGCTTTACTCGCCGTAGATGCCTTTACAGCCATACAAACCGATGCTTCGGAAGCTTTTGACAAGCTGAAAGAATACCAGGAAACCACCGCCGACTGGATTTTTGGGTATCTCACTTATGATCTCAAAAATGACGTGGAACACCTGAAGAGCAACAACCACGACGGACTTTTTTTTCCTGAATTGTTCTTTTTTCAGCCGAAGAAGATAATTACTTTAAAAGCAAATGAACTCGAGCTGAATTATCTCGGGTTAGTAGATGATGAGCTGGAAGAAGACCTGGAGCAGATCATTCAAAAAGGGCATTTTCACGAGGGGATTTTCCCGGTGGTGGAAAATGAGATCAGGGTAAGTCCCCGAATCTCAAAAGAGGCTTATTTGCTGAAAGTTCAGGAAATGTTGGGGCATATTAAGCGGGGAGATATCTATGAAGCCAATTTTTGTCAGGAATTCTATGCTGAAAGTGCCATTTTTGATCCATTTCTGAAATTTTCAGCATTAAATGACATTTCCAAACCTCCTTTTGCCACATTTTTCAGAAATAACGATCATTATTTGCTATCAGCTTCGCCCGAAAGATACCTTCAGAAGAAAGGCAACCAATTAATTTCCCAGCCCATAAAAGGAACTGCGCCCAGAGCCCTTTTTGATCCCGAAAAAGATAAAGAACTTGCCCTGCAGCTTGAAAGAGATCCTAAAGAAAGATCAGAAAATATCATGATTGTAGACCTGGTTCGCAATGATCTTTCAAAAACAGCAAAAAAAGGCAGTGTTGAGGTGACCGAACTTTGCAAGGTGTATAGCTTTAGGCAGGTGCATCAAATGATCTCTACTGTAAAAGCAAAGCTGGAGGAAGGTATACCTGCAGTTGAGGTGCTGCGCACTACTTTTCCAATGGGGAGTATGACGGGTGCTCCCAAGATCTCGGCTATGGAGATCATTGAAGAACTGGAAGAAACAAGGCGTGGCCTGTATAGCGGGGCGGTAGGATATTTTGATCCTGCAGGCGATTTTGATTTTAACGTGGTTATCCGCAGTATTTTATACAATCAGGCTTCTAAATACGTGTCTTTTTCGGTAGGTAGCGCCATCACGTCGCGTTCTATCCCCGAAAATGAATATGAAGAATGCCTGGTAAAAGCGGCAGCATTAAAAAAGGTGCTGGAGGAGCACGATTAAAGGGAATTCTTCAGAAAAAAGAGTATTGCAACCCATCCATTTTGATATCTTTGAGCCTATGCTGTCAAAGTTCAAAAAACACCTTGAGGAACAGTTCCCTAAAACCCTTACACGCAAGATCCTTCTTGCCGTGAGTGGCGGTGTAGACAGTGTGGTGCTGGCCCATTTGTGCCGGCAGGCAGGGCTTGACATAGCTCTTGCCCATTGCAATTTTAACCTGCGGGGAGAAGAGAGCGAAGGCGACGAATCTTTTGTTCTGGAACTTGCAGATGCGTTGGAAACTGAAATTTTTATTGAAGGTTTTGAAACTGAAGCTTACGCTGCCGGAAAGAAAATTTCCATTCAAATGGCGGCAAGGGAGCTAAGGTACAATTGGTTCAGGGAGCTGCGCGAAACATTGCAGTTTGACTATATTTTTACAGCCCATCACGCCAATGACAATCTTGAAACTGTTCTCATCAACCTTATAAGAGGAACAGGGCTGGAAGGCCTCACAGGAATTCCAGATGTTAATGATTGTGTTATTCGGCCGTTGTTGCCTTTCTCGCGGGAGGAAATAGAAAAATATGCTCGTGGGCAGGAGCTTCAGTGGCGTGAAGACAGCAGCAATGCATCTACTAAATACTTCAGGAACAAAGTTCGGCTGGAGGTGATCCCTACATTGCTGGAAATGAATCCGCAGTTACTGGAGAGTTTCGCAAAAACCCGAAGTCATCTGCAACAAAGTTCCCAGCTTATTGAAGATTATGTTTCGGTGATTTTTCCGAAGGTGGCAAAGCAGGAAGAGTACGGCTATTCTTTTAAGGTTAAATTGCTGCAGGCCCTTCCCAGTACAAAAGCCGTGATGTACGAACTTTTTAAATCTTTTGGCTTTACCGAATGGGAGGATGTGCACGGCCTGCTGGAGTCACAACCCGGAAAAATAGTCTACTCAAAAACCCACAGGCTTATAAGGGGGCGGGAAGATTTACTTCTCACCGTGATTTCTCCGCTGGAAGATAAGATCTATACCATCAAAGAAGATGAAGAAGTGGTGATGCTGCCCATGGGGACTTTTCAGTTTGAACCGGCAGAAGAGCTCGAAAAAAGCGATGCTACCGTCATCTTTCTTGATCGAGACAAGCTGCAATTCCCCCTCACTGTAAGAAAGTGGCAGCAGGGCGATCATTTTTATCCGTTTGGGATGAAAGGGAAGAAAAAAATAAGCAAGTTTTTCAAAGATGAGAAGTTATCTTTGCCACAAAAAGAAAATTGCTGGTTGCTGTGTTCGGGGCAGGATATTGTTTGGGTAATAAACTACCGTGCCGATGCACGCTTTGCTGTTGAAGACAGTACACAGGAAATTCTGAGATTAAGTTACACGCCATGAGATTACCGATTCTTTTAATTGTTTTCTTTTTAAGGTTTTTTAATGCTGAAGCCCAGATATTTGACCCCAATAACCTGGGGCAGGGCATGGAAGATCCTATCCAATGGGAGGCCAGGGTAGAGCAGGAGAACGATTCAATATACCAGCTCGTATTTTCGGCATTTTTGGAACCCGGCTGGCACCTCTATTCCCAAGAGGAAGTGAAGATTGACATTGCACCTATTCCTACAGCTTTTACTTATTCTGAAGCTCCCGGAAAATATGAGCTCGTGGGGCCTACCGTTGAGCCCGATGTTCCTGCGCTATATGATGCGGTATTTGAAGCCGACATTACTTACTTTGAAGGTGAAGCTGTTTTCAAACAAAAGATCAAAGTGCTGGACTCAACTGATCTGCTGATCACTGCGGAAGTTTACTTTTCGGTTTGTGACGATGAAAAATGTCTTCCGCCCGAAACAGAGCGGTTTACTTTTAACATAGGTGAAAATCAGGTAGAAGAAGGTTTTACAGATCTTGAAGTTTCAGATAAAGATCAGCGGCTTACCGAAGCTTTGCATATTGATGTAAAAGGTGTGGGCGGCGTCGATATTGCTGATGAAAAAGAGCATAATTACACCACCATTTTTTTCCTGGGTTTCATTGGTGGCCTTATCGCATTGCTTACCCCTTGCGTATTTCCTATGATCCCGTTGACCGTTTCCTTCTTTACAAAAGGTGCAAAAACCCGCAGAAAAGGACTTGTCAATGCAATCATGTACGGCGTATTTATTTTTCTTATTTACCTTTTGCTCAGTTTGCCGTTCCACCTGCTGGATTCGCTTGATCCCGGCATACTCAACAACATTTCTACCAACACCACATTGAACATTATTTTCTTTGTGATCTTTATATTTTTCGCCTTTTCATTTTTTGGGTATTACGAGATCACCCTGCCCAGTTCCTGGAGTAACAAAATGGACGACAAGGCTTCCAGCTTTGGAGGGGTTATAGGCGTTTTCTTTATGGCGCTTACCCTGGCGCTGGTATCTTTTTCGTGTACAGGACCCATTTTAGGATCTTTACTGGGAAGTTCCCTTACTACCGATGGTGGTGCAATTCAATTATCTTTCGGGATGGGAGGCTTTGGGCTGGCCCTGGCGCTTCCGTTTGCGCTGTTTGCACTTTTTCCCAACTGGCTCAATTCGCTGCCAAAAAGCGGTGGCTGGTTAAATTCGGTCAAAGTTGTACTTGGTTTCATCGAACTGGCACTTGCATTCAAGTTCCTTTCCAATGCCGACCTGGTGCAACACTGGGGGATTCTAAAAAGGGAAATTTTCATTGGCATCTGGATTTTAGTAGGCATAGGTTTACTGCTCTATCTCTTTGGAGTGCTGCGCTTTCCTCATGATGGCCCAAAATCGAAATTGGGTAAGGGAAGATTGCTGCTGGGTATTGCAACCCTCGCTTTTGTGGTCTACCTCGTGCCCGGCCTCACCAACACGCCTGCAGCCAACCTTAAGTTGCTTAGCGGTTTCCCGCCACCTTTGTTTTACAGCGTCTACGAAAAAGAAACCGAAGGCCCTTTAGGTTTAAAAGCTTATAAAGATTTTGATGAAGGCGTTGCGGCGGCAAAAGCTGAAAATAAACCGATTCTTCTCGATTTTACCGGCTGGGCCTGTGTAAACTGCCGAAAAATGGAAGAGCAGGTTTGGAGTGATCCTGAAGTTTTTGATCTAATGCAGGATGAATTTGTGCTCATTTCCCTTTATGTAGATGACCGCAAACAGCTGCATGAAGATCAAAAGTTTAACTATCAAAAGCCCACAGGCGGCATAAAGAAGATAGAAACCATAGGAGACAAATGGGCTACTTTTCAAACGCTTAACTTCCGGAATAACTCCCAGCCGTTCTATGTTTTGCTCGATCACAACATGAACATGCTCAATCAACCGGTTGGATATACGCCCGATTCAGAAGAGTTTGCAAGCTGGTTAAGTGAAGGTGTAGAAGAATTTAACGCCCAGTAAGCTTATCGGCAGCAGGTTTTTGACAGGAATTTCTATCTTTAGGGACTTCAAAACTTACCTTACAGATGAAATTTTTCAAAATTTATTTCCTGCCGGTGCTGTTTGTGCTGGTTAGCAGCCGTGGATTAGCACAAACCGCAACTGGATATGAAGTCAAAGACCACTACACCAAAAAGGAGGTGGTCATTCCTATGAGAGATGGTACAAAGCTTCATACCACCATCTTTTCCCCAAAAGATACTTCTAAGGAGTATCCAATTCTCATGACCCGCACGCCATATAGCTCAAGGCCGTATGGAGAAGGGCAGTTCCGGTCACAGTTAGGTCCCAACGAATATTTGATGAAACAGGGGAATATCTTCGTGTACCAGGATGTGCGCGGCAGGTGGATGAGCGAAGGCGTGTATGACAATATGCGGGCTTTTATTCCGAAGAAAAAGGGAAAACAGTTTGATGAATCCAGCGATACTTATGACACTGTAGAGTGGCTGGTGAAGAATGTTGGGAACAACAATGGCCGTGTGGGCCTTTGGGGTATTTCCTATCCCGGTTTCTATGCCACTTATTCTCTTTTGGCCAATCATCCGGCGATAAAAGCGGTGTCGCCACAGGCTTCTATCGGGGATTTCTTTTTTGATGACTTTCACCACAACGGCGCCTATATGTTGAGCTACTGGCGGGCTACTGCTGTTTTTGGATATGAAAAAAGCACCCCCAGCGATACTGCCTGGTATTCTTTTCCCGAGCTCCATACTAAAGATCAATACCAGTTTTTCCTCGATGCAGGGCCTCTTAAAAATCTCGATAAATATTACGGAGAAGACAATGTTTTCTGGCAACAGCTTAAGGAGCACCCTAATTACGATGAGTTTTGGCAAAAACGCGGAATTGTACAGCATTTAAAAGATATTAAACCTGCAGTAATGGTTGTGGGCGGCTTATTTGATGCCGAAGATCTTTACGGGCCGTTCAATATTTATGAGACCATTGAAAAGAACAGCGATACTTATAATATGCTTGTAATGGGGCCCTGGAGCCACGGCGACTGGGCTCGTAAAAAAGATCGGCAGGCTATTGGGAATGTGTTTTTTGGAGATAATATTTCTGAAAATTATCAAAAGGAAGTGGAGACCCTCTTCTTTAACCACTTTTTAAAAGGAGAGGCTGATGAACCTCTTGCGCTTCCTGAAGCTTACATGTTCGATACCGGCTTGATGGAATGGAAAACTTATGAAGTCTGGCCTCCAAAAATGGCAAAAAAGAAAGCCTTTTATCTTGGTGATGATCAGCAGCTAATTGCAGAGCCTGTAGATGCTTCTGCTGTTACCGCTGGTGCTGAGGAGTTTATTAGCGACCCCAATAAACCGGTCCCTTATTCTGAAGATATCAAAATGGTCTTTACTCCGCGGAAGTACATGACCGATGATCAGCGTTTTGCTGCACGCAGGCCCGATGTGCTGGTTTATGAAACTGAAGTTTTAGAGGAAGACCTCACTTTGGCCGGAGAAGTGCTGGCAAAATTGCAGGTGGCCACTACCGGAACAGCGGCCGATTGGATTGTGAAAGTTGTTGATGTTTTTCCACCCGATGCCGAAGATTTCGAAGAAACACAGGATTATCTCTCTATGAGCAATTATCACATGATGGTTCGCAGCGAAGTTATAAGAGGCAGGTTTAGAAACAGTTTTTCCAATCCCGAGCCTTTTGAACCCAACAAGAAGACTGAAGTAAACCTGCAACTTCAGGATGTGCACCACACCTTTAAAAAAGGTCATAAATTGCAAATTCAGGTACAAAGCAGCTGGTTTCCGTTAATCGACCTTAATCCGCAGACCTACGTAGACAATATTTTTGAAGCCGAAGAAGAGGATTTTCAAAAGCAGGAACACAAAGTCTTCCACGATTCCCAGGTCATTTTCTCGGTGCTGGAATAGAATACTGAGGTGTCAAAAATGCCATTTTTGACACCTCTTTTTCTTTGACTGCCGCTGCAGGATTGCAGTTTATTTACTATTTTCAACATTCAATTTTCAGGATCAAATTATAGTGCCTATGAAGATCAAAATCACCAAAAACCTGCTTTCACTTGTTATTATTCTGGGCTTTTCTGCCTGCAGGAATGCTTCAGAAGAAACAGAGATCACTTCGGAAGAAATCCAGCAGGAAACAGCACAATTAAATCTCTTTTTTGAGGAGGAATTTCAGAAAGATCTTGCCGATTCTCCCATGCTGCAAACCCGCCTCGGAATAAAAACAAATTATGATTCCTGGGACGATTTTTCGCACTTGCGCTACGCCGAAGATCTTAAAAAGGCAAGGCAAAGGCTCGATTTTCTGAAAGATGAAATAAACCCTGAAGCTCTTGAAGGGCAGGCTGCACTTAGCTATAAGCTTTACCGTCAACAACTGGAAAACGAGATTGAAGATTACGATTTTAGGCTCTACAACTACCCGGTGAATCAAATGTTTGGGGTTCATGCGCAGTTGCCGGCATTTTTGATCAACATGCATAAGATAGATTCGGTAAGTGATGCAAAAGTATACATTGCCCGGCTCAACAAGATTCCCGCAGTAATAGACGATGTAATAAAAGGGCTTGAACTACGGGAAATGAACCAGATTATGCCCCCGGCCTTTGTGTTTGCACAGACGGTTGAGGCTTCGCAAAATCTGCTCAAAGGGCGCCCTTTTGAGAAATCGGCCGAAGCAAGCACACTTTTAGAAGATTTTCGCAGTAAAGTGGAAAAGCTGGAGGTTCCAGATGCTCAAAAAGATAAATTGATCCTGGAGGCTCAGGAAGCGCTGCTCACTTCAGTTAAACCGGCTTACGAAAACCTGATTGCAAAGCTAAAGGATCAGCAACAGCGCGCTACAGCCGATCATGGTGCGTGGAAATTTCCGAAGGGAAAAGCCTTTTATGAGAATGCATTGAAAAGAACTACCACTACCGATTTATCTGCTGAAGAGATTCACGAAATTGGCCTTAGTGAGGTGGCGCGTATTCATAAAGAAATGGAAGATATTATGAAGCAGGTGGGTTTTGACGGCAGCCTGAAGGATTTTTTCCAGTTTATGCGTGAGGATGACCAGTTTTACTATGAAAATTCAGAAGAAGGCAGGCAGCAGTATTTAGCCGAAGCCAAAGCGGCCATTAATAAAATGAAAGGGCATCTCGACGAGCTGTTTTTAACGCAACCCGAAGCAGATATTGTGGTGAAGGCCGTTGAACCTTTCAGGGAGAAAAGTGCAGGGAAGGCATTTTATCAGCAGCCGGCAATAGACGGTTCCCGCCCGGGAACTTATTACGCCAATCTATATGATATGGAGGCTATGCCCACCTATCAGCTGGAAGCGCTTGCCTATCACGAGGGCATACCCGGGCACCACATGCAGCTTGCCATTGCCCAGGAACTGGACAGTTTGCCGATGTTCAGGAAATTGGGAGGTTATGGAGCCTACGTTGAAGGCTGGGGCCTTTACAGTGAATTGGTGCCGAAAGAAATAGGTTTCTACGAAGATCCTTATTCCGACTTCGGAAGACTGGCTATGGAACTCTGGAGATCTATAAGGCTGGTTGTTGACACCGGAATTCACTCCAAAAAATGGACACGTGATGAGGCTATAGACTATTACGTTCAAAATTCCCCCAACGCCGAAAGTGATGCAGTAAAAATGGTAGAGCGGCACATAGTAATGCCGGGGCAGGCTACTGCCTATAAAATTGGAATGAACAAAATCCTGGAATTGCGGGAATACGCAAAGAAGGAGCTGGAAGAAGATTTTGATATTCGGGAGTTTCATGAAGTAGTCCTTACCAACGGGTCTGTTCCATTAAATATACTTGAAGAACTGGTTGTAGAATGGGTTAATAATAAAAAAGCTTGAAAACAAAAGATACGGCCGAAGAGTTAATGCTCTTAAGGCTTAAAAATCAAACAGGAACAGAACTGGAAATCCTCAATTTTGGAGCTGCGATCTTCAGTTTAAAAATAAATGGTGCAAATGTTATTGTAGGGCCTTCCCGCCCGGAAGATTACCTCTCTGAGGCCTACCACCAGCAAGGGAAATACTTTGGAGCGACAGTGGGGCGCTATGCCGGCAGAATCTCGAAAGGGCAATTCACCCTTGATGGGAAAACCTATAAACTTCACGAAAAGAATGGCGTACACCTTCACGGAGGTAACTTCGGATTTTCTTATAAATTCTGGAAACTCATAGAACAGGGAGAAGAGCATAATCCATACGTGGTGCTGGAATATTTTTCTCCTGATGGGGAAGAGGGCTACCCCGGAAATCTCACAGTTCGGGTTAAATACACGCTTACAGAAGAAAATGAGGTAAGTATAGCGTATTCGGCCACAACAGATAAAGGCACTGTGGTGAATATTACCAACCACGCATATTTTAACCTGAATGGTCGTGGAGATGTGAATGGCCACCGGCTCCAAATCCCTGCAGATGCATTTCTCGAGCCCGATGCGCAACTGGTGCCCACAGGAAAGATGACCGGTGTGACGGGTACCGAATTTGATTTCAGAGAGGTAGCATTAATAGGAGAGGTGCCGTTAGATACCGTGTATCAATTGAACGAAAATGCAGAAAAGATCTTTCTGAAAGGAGACAAATCGGGAATAAAACTGGAGGTGGAAACCAATCAGCCGGCTGTGGTGGTCTATGTTCCCGAAGATCTGCCTACAGATTGGGAATATTCTACAGAGGTGGGATCTGAACGTGCTGCAGTTTGTCTTGAAACACAAAAATTTCCAGATGCCCCGCATCATTCACATTTTCCATCGGTAAGATTAAGTCCGGGAGAAACTTATGAGAATAAGACTAAATGGAAGTTTACAACCGGTTCATAACTTTAACTGTATAACTTACCTTTATTCTTGCTAATCTCTTATATTTAACAAAATTTTAGTAGGCCACGACCTGTGTGGTGGTGGCCTGCGATCACTAATTCTCCTTAATTTTTGGTTTTATGGAATTTGCATTACTCGATAAGATAATTTTTGCCTGCTATGCATTGATGATCATTGGGATAGGACTATGGGTCTCCCGTGGCAAAGGAAAAACTTCAGAAGATTACTTCCTGGCAAGTAAGTCGCTTCCGTGGTGGGCTATTGGTACTTCGCTTATTGCGGCCAACATTTCCGCAGAACAATTTATTGGAATGTCGGGTTCCGGTTTTGCAATTGGGCTGGCTATAGCGTCATACGAGTGGATGGCGGCTATTACGCTTATTATTGTGGGGAAATACTTTCTTCCCATTTTTATAGAAAAGGGGCTGTACACCATTCCTGAATTTATTGAGGTAAGGTACAGTACGAACCTAAAAACAATCCTTGCGGTCTTCTGGATCGCACTTTTTATATTTGTTAACCTTACATCGGTTCTCTACCTGGGTGCTACTGCTTTAGATACTATTGTAGGTTCGGGAGATGGATCTATCTTCCTGTATTCTATTATAGGACTTGCGCTGTTTGCAGCTGCCTACTCCTTGTATGGCGGACTCGCTGCCGTGGCATGGACAGATGTTGTACAGGTGGTTCTTTTGATCGTGGGTGGTTTGATCACTACTTATATTGGTCTTTCTCATGTTTCTGAAGACGGCGGAATTATTTCTGGTATTGTCACCATATATGAACAGGTGCCCGAAAAATTCTCTATGATCCTTGAAAAAGGAGAGATCATTACCCCTGGCGGGAAAGATGCCTGGTGGGATCTTCCCGGTTTGGCCGTTCTGCTTGGAGGGATGTGGGTAGCAAACCTTTACTATTGGGGCTTTAACCAGTATATTATTCAAAGGACCCTTGCGGCCAAAAGTTTGCGGGAGTCTCAAAAAGGGATCATTCTTGCAGGATTTCTGAAGCTTTTAATTCCGTTGATCGTAGTTGTACCGGGAATCATCGCTTACGTGATGAACACCGGCCCCGGCGGAGCTTTTGGGCCTGAATTTACAGATCCTTCTTTTGTTGCTGAAGGTGGCAGGATCATTAATGACAATGCTTTCCCATGGCTGATCAAAGAATTTGTGCCAGTTGGATTAAAAGGGCTTGTATTGGCAGCTCTTGCGGCGGCCATAGTTTCTTCAATTGCCTCTATGCTTAACTCGACTGCAACCATCTTTACGATGGATATCTATAAACCTTACATACAAAAAGGAGCTTCTGAAAAACGCCTCGTAACTGTAGGAAGGCTTTCAGCTACCCTTGCCCTTGTCATTGCTGTGTTACTGGCGCCACAACTTAGAAGTTTAGGGCAGGTCTTCCAGTACATACAGGAGTACACAGGGGTGGTAAGCCCGGGTATTCTGGCTGTATTCATGCTTGGGCTCTTCTGGAAAAAAACTACAAACAATGCAGCCATTTTTGGGGTGTTGATCTCTATTCCTATTGCATTATATTTCAAAGTAGGACCTTCCGGATGGAGTGATAGTCCGATTTTCGTGGAATTGCCATTTATGCATCAAATGTTTATCACCTGGATACTTACCATGGCGATTATGATGTTGTTTAGCTATATTGAGAATAAAGGTGCCACGCATCCAAAAGCAATTATTATTACCAAAAGCCTGTTTAAGACAGGGCCGGCCTTTAACATTGGTGCTTTTGCAATCTTATTGATCGTAACAATGTTGTACGCAATTTTCTGGTAGGTCTCTTCGGAAGTTTATAAATAAAAAAGACCGTCAAACGACGGTCTTTTTTATTCTGGTGCTTCAGAAATTGAAATGGATGAAGCTGAAGATAGGTGCCAAAAATGCCTTTTTTGACAACCTATTCCTGCGTATAGTGTTTTTCGGGAAGTTCCCTAAGTGTTTCTGCAGCCTGTTCAGCAGTGATGTCCCTCTGCGGGCCGGCAAAGAGTTCATATCCCACCATGAATTTCTTTACGGTTTTAGATCTTAACAGCGGGGGATAGAAAGACATGTGGAAATGCCATTCGGGATAATCGCTGTTGTTTGTGGGCTGTTGATGGATTCCCGAAGAGTAGGGGAAAGAGGTTTGAAACAGGTTGTCGTATTTTATGGTGAGCTGTTTCAGGATCTCTGCATAAGCTTTTTCCTCTTCCGCAGTAAGCTGGCCAATATGTTGCATTTGCCGCCGTGGGATGATCATGGTTTCGTAAGGCCAAATTGCCCAGTAGGGCACAAGGGCAACAAAATGCTCATTTTTAATGACGATCCTTTCTTCTAATTTTAATTCCTGCTCAAGGTAGTCTCCTAAAAGGCTTCTCTTATTGCGTTCCCAGTATTTTTTCTGATGTTCGGTCTTTTTTTGTACTTCTACCGGAACAGAAAGCTGGGCCCATATTTGCCCATGCGGGTGCGGATTGCTACAACCCATCATGTCACCCTTATTCTCGAAGATCATCACGTGATTAATATCTTCCCGGCTACCAAGGTCGGCATATTCTTCTTTCCATTTTTGTATGACCTTAATAACATCTTCTGTCTCCATTACGGGCAGCGTGAGGGAATGATCGGGGGAAAAACAAACTACCCGGCAAAGGCCTGTTTCAGAACTTGCCTTTAACAATCCATCTTCAAAGTCTTCCTGTGGGCCTCCCGGTAATAAAGCAGAAAAGTCGTTCCGAAAAGTATAAGGCTCTACATAATCTGGATTCGTGTCGCCGCTAGCCCTTTTATTTCCGGGGCAAAGAAAGCAGTCGGCGTCATAAGAAGGCCTTTTTTCTTCAGCCACTTTCTCAAGTCGCCCCTGCCAGGGCCTTTTGGTGCGGTGGGGAGACACCAGGATCCATTCTCCTGTTAAAATATTATACCTTTTGTGAGGATGAGTATTGAAATCTTCAGACATGAATATTAATTTTTGATGAGGTAGGTACCCTGTTCGGGTGATACGACTATAGCTTCAGGAGTGATGTTGAATTCCTTTTGATATGCTTCCGAAGCAATTTTTATAAACTCTTCAATTGCGTTTTCTTCAATTAAATTGATGGTACAGCCACCAAAGCCGCCGCCCATCATCCTGGCACCTTTAACCGGAGCATATTCGGTAGTGAGATCTACCAGAAAATCCAGTTCTTTACAGCTCACCTGGTATTCGTCGCGCAAGCCCTTGTGAGACTGGTACATGAGCAGCCCAAATTGTTCGAGGTCTTTTTGCTTCATAGCTTCTACAGCCTTAAGCACTCTTTCGTTTTCTGAAACCACATAATGGGCCCGGGTGTAAAGCAGCTCGGGCAGGGTGTCTTTAAATTCGGCCAGGCGTGCCAGGTTGACGTCTCTAAGCGAGGCAACTTCGGGGTATCTTTGGTTTATGAATTTTACGGCCTCCTCACATTCCTTTCTGCGGGTGTTGTATTCGCTCGAGGCAAGGCTGTGTGACACTCCTGTATTTAAAAGCAGCAGTTTGTGGCCTTCAAAATCGGCCGGAATATAAGTAGCTTCAAGATTGCGGCAGTCGAGCAAGATAAGATGTCCCTCTTTACTTAGAATCGAAGAATATTGATCCATAATCCCGCATTTTGTGCCCACATAATTGTGTTCGGCATTCCTCGAAAGCTCGGCTATGGCCTGGCGGGAAAGATCGAGGTGAAAGAGTTCGTTCAGGCCAAAGGCCACTCCACATTCCAGCGCAGCAGAAGAACTTATGCCGGCACCCACGGGTAGATCACTTTCAATAATGCAATCAAAACCTTCGGGATATTCCCCCAGTTTCTGTATTTCGTTGACCACCCCTAAGATGTAATTTTCCCACTCTTCATCACTTCTGGAGATCTGCCGGAGATCAAATTTTAAGTATTTCTGGTAAGTTTTGCTGTACACGTTGCAGGTGTAGGGAGAGTGGTTGGCTCTAAAGTGCAGTTTAATGGTCTTATCTATTGCTGTAGGCAGCACAAAACCATTGTTATAGTCTGTATGCTCACCAATAAGATTGATCCTGCCGGGGGCATATACCGTGAATTTTTTTTTAAAATTTCTGAAAGGTTCTGGTACGGTATCTTCCGTTATATTTTTCACAATGCTGAAAATTTAATTTTCTCAAAGTTAATAATTGTATATCGTACAATCATTTTTTAATCCGAAAAAAAATGGTTTTTTTGTAGTAAGTAATATCACTGTTAATGTACGAAGAGAAAGAGGGCCTGCCGGCTGTCACGAGAAAGTTCTATGAACAAAGCGAGAAGATGTTGGTGGCGACAGACTGTATCATCTTTGGCTTTGATGCCGGAAGTTTAAAGCTGTTGCTGTTTAAAAGGAGGGTTTCGCCTTTAGAAGGGCAGTGGTCGCTCATTGGGAGTTTTGTGAAGCTTGATGAAGATGTTTCGGCTGCTGCCGAAAGGGTGCTCGAGGAGATCACAGACCTCAAAGAGGTCTACATGGAAGAGCTGAAGGTGTATGGTGCTGTAGACAGAGATCCCGGTTACAGGTGTATCTCGGTGGGGCAATATGCCCTCATCAGGCTCAATGAATACGATAAAGAGCTGGTAAAAGAACATGGAGCGGTGTGGCATGATGTGAACGATCTACCTCCTTTGGTGCTCGATCATGAACAAATGGTTGCCGACGCTCTTGAAAAACTTAAAAATAAAGCCCGGTACCAACCATTGGGCTTTGAATTACTTCCCGAAAAATTCACAATCCCGCAGCTTCAAAGTGTTTATGAGGCTATTTTTCAAAGGGAGCTCGATACCCGGAACTTCCGCAAAAAAGTGTTCTCCCATAATGTGCTGGTAAAGCTTGACGAGAAAGATAAATCTACTTCAAAACGTGGCGCATTTCTCTACAAGTTCGATCACCAGCGCTACAGCGACCTCATAAAAGGCGGAAGTGATTTTGGCGTTTTCTAAACAATCCTTCAGAAGAAATTTTTCTAAAAATATTTTTTAATTTCAGAAATAATGGTAATATTTACATTTATAAACTGCTGTATGAAACAACAGTTAAAATTTATCATTTTAGTTTGTTTATCCCTTACTTTTTTTGGTTGCGAGTCCCTACCTCCTTCCAAAAAAGTAGGGGCACAGCAGAAGCTTCCCCGGCAGGTCATCAACTTTAACAACAACTGGAAATTTTACCGCGAAGATCCTTCAGTATTAACAGAAAGATCTGTAGAAGAGGTGGTTTTGCCTCATTCTGTAAAGATTGAGCCTTTGGTGGTGAATGACCAGTGGCAGGGAAAATCAATTTATCGCAAAGAATTTCCTGTTGAAAAGGCCAAAAATGAGAAGTGGTTTTTCCATTTTGAAGGGGTAATGCAGGAGGCGCATGTGAGCATCAATGATTCTCTGGTAAAGACCCACACAGGCGGATATCTCCCTTTTACTGTCGACGCAACGCCTTTTTTGAAGAATAATTCCCAAAACAGCATACAAGTAGAGGTCATTAATGTTGATGACGCCACCATTCCTCCCGGTAAACCGCTGGCCGATCTCGATTTCAACCTTTATGGCGGCATTTATCGAAACGTACAGCTCATAAAGACCAATCTGGTACATATTTCAGATCCTGTTTATGCAAAAGAGGTGAACGGCGGCGGAATTTTAGTGCATTTCGATAGCATTTCTTCGGAAAAAGCTTCCGGATTTGTGAAAGTGCATGTTGTCAATGATGCTGAAGCTGAAAAAAAACTGAAAGTGCGTGCCATTTTTACTTCGAAAGAAGGCGTGAAAATGACATTTTTGACACCTCAGAAAAAACTGGCTTCTGGCCGGGATGAACATTTTACGGCTGAAGTTTCCGTAGAAGACCCGAAGCTTTGGAGCCCTTCCCATCCAAATTTATACCAGTTGGAGGTTGAAGTTCTGGAAGGCGAAGAAGTTATAGACCGGCAGGCCATCACCACCGGGATTAGAAAGATCGAACTTACCGGAAACGCATTTTATCTCAACGGCCAGGAATTGTTCATCAATGGCACCAACCGCCACCAGGAATATCCCTACGTGGGTTACGCTATTTCTGACGAAGCCAATTATCGCGATGCGTATAAGATCAAGGAGGCAGGTTTCAACTTTGTGCGGCTTTCGCATTACCCACATGCCACGGCATTTTTGAAAGCCTGTGATGAGCTGGGCTTGCTGGTGATGAATGCCATTCCCGGCTGGCAGTATTTTGAGGAAGGAACATTTGCTGAAAATGCGCTGCAGGATGTTAAAGACATGGTGCGCAGGGACCGCAATTATCCCAGCGTTATTTTTTGGGAGAATTCCCTGAATGAATCGGGGATGACCGAAGCATTTATGGTGGAAGCCAATAAAATCCTTAAAGCCGAACTGCCTTACGACAATACTTTTAGTGCCGGCTGGATAGATCACCCTTCTTACGACCTTTTTATCCCTGCACGCCAGCATGCAAAACCGCCGACTTACTGGAATGACTACAACGAACCCAACCGACCTATTTTAATTGCTGAATACGGTGATTGGGAATATTACGCTCAAAATGCCGGTTTTAACCAGAAAGCTTTTGGCGATCTTAAGGAAGAGGAGCGAACCAGCAGGCAGCTGAGAACTGCCGGTGAAAAAAGGCTTTTACAGCAGGCACTGAATTATCAGGAAGCCACAAATTCTAACTTAAAAGGCGAACAAACCATTGGAATGTCAAACTGGCTCATGTTCGATTATAATCGCGGTTATGCCGATGATCTTGAAGCTTCAGGAATTTCAGATATTTTCAGGATCCCAAAGTTTAGTTACTACTTTTATAAGAGTCAGAAGCCGCCATATCAGGGGAATTTTTCCGAACCTATGGTATACATCGCAAATTACTGGCAACCCAATTCCACCACAGATATCACTGTATACAGCAATGCTGAAGAAGTGGCTTTATACCTAAATGGCGAACTGATAGAAAAAAAGGAACCTGAACTCACGTCCTTTTCAGATGAATTATGGTATCCGCCGTACACTTTTTCGATTCCTGAATTTGTTCCGGGGGAATTAAAAGCTGTTGGTTTCATTGATGGGAAAGAAGTCGCCACACATTTAGTACGCACGCCGGGAGAGGTGTCAAAAATGGCACTTTCGGTAGATATTTCCGGAAAGGAGATTGCACGGGAGACTTCAGATGTAGTTTTTATCTATGCTAAAATTCTTGATGCAAACGGATCATTGGTTCATAATTCCACTTTGCCGGTGACTTTTGAGATCATTTCCGGAGAAAATTCCCAACTAGTAGGGCAGAACCCCATAAATGCCGAAGCCGGAATTGCCACGATCCTTTTAAGAACAAAAGAATTCAAAGCCCCTATAACCATTGAGGCTACAGCAGAAGGTATGCCTGTTAGCAAAATTACGATTGAGTAAGTTAGCCTCATTATTTTTTTTTCATCTAATCTCAAAATAGTTAATTTTTTTCTGCTGAAGAACTCACTCGTTTTTCAGATGGAAGATAGACCTGTAACAATAAAAAAGCTGTCTTAAAAATCAAGGACCATTTCCCATGATTTTCAAGGCAGCCTGAAATATAAATTCCATTTATTGTCGGCGATTTTGTTGTAAAAGGGAATTTTCAGGATCTCTTCCATATGTCCAAATGTCTGCTGGTTACTAAAAATGGTGACGTGATATGGAGCAGCAAATTTCTATAAACCAGTAATATCTGCAGGAGTAAAGGCATCAGGAGGTGCGATATCGGCAAATTTTTCATAGCGGAGGGTATGCTCGTTGTAAAGGTTTATGAAATTCAGTTGGTAATCTGAAAGTGTTTTGATCATACTCTTTACATAATCTAATGTCGGGATAGGATCCCGATTAATGTTATCCTTTTTTTCGCTGTATCAAATACGTACATACAGGTTGGAGAAATATAGGCTCCAAAAATGTCATTTTTGACACCCCATAAAATGGGCCAATAAAGCGCACCCAATTTGTAAGCTTAAAAAACTAAGTCAGGAAAATTGTCCTGGAAGACTTTTGCGATTCTGCAGAGATAAACGGTCGCTTAGTACGGCTAAGCATTCAGAAAACTAGATAATCTTTAAGCTTTAAATAAGGTAACGAAAATTTTATTCTTTTAATTTTCTTATTAAAATGAAATTTTAACTTTCATTATCGAATATTTTAATACTTTTTTATATTTTTGAGAATCAGGTTTCATCCTTAATTAACCATTCTTCAGAAGAGAAAATCAACAAGAAATAAAAAATATCTATTATGAGTGCAGATCGAAGATCGTTTTTAAGAAATATGGCCCTTGGATCGGGCGCTATTGCTACTGGGGCATTTTTAACATCCTGTGCCAGCGAGGAGAAATTAACGCAAATTAAAGCTGCTGCAAGCAGGCAGCCGGCTATGAATTTTAATATGTCGGGTTATGCTGCACCTGCACTGGATACTGTTCGAGTTGGGATTGTGGGGATTGGAGACCGTGGGGCAGGGGCAGTAGAGAGAATGACTTTTATTGAAGGTGTAGAAATTACAGCGCTTTGTGATACACGGCAGGCTGCTGTTGATGGGGGGCAGACAATCCTACAGAAAGCCGGATTACCAAAAGCAGCCGAATATGTCAATGGAGAAAAAGGCTACATAGAAATGTGTCAAAGTGATAATATTGACCTGGTTTATATTGTTACTTCCTGGGAATGGCACATACCCATTGCTCTTGAAGCTATGGAAAACGGAAAGCATACCGCTGTTGAAGTTTCTACTGCACGTACCTTAGAAGAATGCTGGCAAATCGTTGAAACTTCTGAGAGAACTCGAAAACATTGTGTGATTCTTGAAAACTGCTGCTATGACTTCTTTGAGTTATTGACGCTCAACATGGCAAGACAGGGTGTTTTTGGAGAGCTTATACATGGCGAAGGTGCTTATATCCACGATCTTGATTACTGGCATTTTAATAAACCTCAGGATGATAAAATGACCGATGGTGCTTATGACAAATACTGGCGCCTTGAGGAAAATAAACGGCATGCCAACGTATATCCTACTCATGGTTTAGGTCCAATTTGCCAGGCTATGGATATTAATAGAGGAGATAAGATGGATTATCTCACCTCTATTATGAGTGATGATTTTACCCTGAGCAAAAGAATTGAAGAGGAAGCTGAAGAAAACCCCGCTTTGAAACAATTTGTTGGAGCCAATATGAGAGGAAATATGGATATTCAGCTTATCAAAACGAATAAAGGGCGCACCATTATGATTCAGCATGACATTAGCTCACCAAGACCCTATTCCCGTATTCACATGTTGAGTGGCACAAAGTGCTTTGCTCAAAAATGGCCTTTAAAGCACATCGCTTTTGGACATGACATCGCCGATGCAGATAAAATGAAAGAACTTGAGGAAAAATATTCTCCCGAGATTGTGCGTAAAGTTGGAGAAATGGCTAAAAAAGTTGGTGGTCACGGAGGTATGGATTTCATGATGGACTGGAGGTTGATTGACTGTCTTAGAAATGGCCTTCCCATGGATATGGATGTTTATGATGCGGCGTCCTGGAGTAGCATTACTTCTCTTAGCGAATGGTCTATAGCCAATAAATCTAATTCTATTGAAGTGCCCGATTTTACTCGTGGCGCATGGAAAACTAACAAACCCGTAACGCTGACCTTGGAAGGCGGAGGTACGACCGGAGTAAGAAATTTAGATAGAAAAGAAAAGAGTAAGCAGTTATCTGTTGAATAGAAACTATTAATGTTTCACGAATTTTAAATGGAAGTCTTTCAACCAGATGAATTTCCACCTCCTTACTATGAACTTTCGTTTGTTATCTCTTGTGATTGTTCTTGCCCTGGTCACTTTTCCTGGTGTAGGGCAGGAACTCTATAAGAAGGGGCAGCCTAATATTATATTTGTTTTGGTTGATGACATGGCTATGGTGATGTGGGAAGAAACCCGAACTTCAGCTGGAATGGAAAATACCGGGAGGTTCCAAAAATACCATTTCAACTAAAATTTTTTTCCGAAGCTAATTAAATCAAAATTGACCTCTATGTCCATGCGTTTATTTAGAAGTACCTCTACAATAATAATAATGGCTTTGTTTGCAGTGTTTCATTCTTTAAATGCGCAGGATCGAGAACGCGATCCCATTTTTGAAAACCCCAATGTGCAGGCCGAGAACAGGCTTCCTATGCGTGCTGCTTATTTTCCTTATGAAAACCAAAAATTAGCGCAGGAGAAAAACAAAGAAGCTTCCAACCGTTTTCTTGACCTAAACGGAACCTGGAAATTTTTTTGGACAGAACATTATAATGATCTTCCTGAAAATTTTGAAGCAGTAGATTTTAATGATTCAGGCTGGGACGATTTCAATGTTCCGGCAAACTGGGAATTTAATGGCTATGGAACACCAATCTATGTGAACCATCCTTTCGAATTTGCCGTTAAGAATCCTAATCCCCCGTTTATAGAGAATGAAAAAAATCCTGCAGGTATTTATCGCAGGGAGATAGAACTCCCTGCAGACTGGAGTGATATGCCGGTATTTATTCATTTGGGAGCTGTAAAATCGGCTTTTAGGCTCTATGTTAATGGCAAGTATGTTGGTTTAGGTGAAGATAGTAAACTGGAATCTGAGTATGACCTTACCAATTTTGTCAAACCTGGAAAGAACCAGATTACTATTGAAGTCCGTCGCTGGAGTGACGGCAGTTACCTGGAGGCGCAGGATTTTTGGCGCATTAGTGGGATTCAAAGGAATGTCTATTTATACGCCCGTCCAAAAGTGCATTTTTACGACCTCTTTGTTAAAAGTGGATTAACCAATAATTATACTGACGGAGAATTTTCAGTAGACCTGGAGGTTTGGAACCAGACTGATAAAGATCAGGGAGAAAATACAGTGGTAGCTAAACTTTTTGACGCTTCTCATAATGAAATTTATAAAGCTGAACAAAAAACGATTGGTCTTAAGCGGAAGCTTGGAAAAACAGTGCTTCAGTTCAAAGAATTAATTCCGAATGTACACCACTGGTCGGCTGAAACTCCCAATTTGTATACTCTCGAATTAACACTTTTAGATTCCGAAGGAAAGGTGAAGGAGGTAATCCAAACCAATGTTGGTTTCAAAACTTATGAAATAGACGGATATCAGTTTTTAGTCAACGGTAAACCTGTTTGGTTTAAAGGTGTAAACCGCCACGAATCTCACCCTGAAACTGCTCATGTGATGACGCGGGAGCAGATGCGGGAAGATATTCGTATTATGAAGGAACTCAACATGAATGCGGTTCGACTTTCTCATTATCCCAATGATCCTTACTGGTACGAGTTGTGCGACAAATATGGCTTCTATGTAATTGATGAAGCCAATATTGAGTCCCACGGAATGTATTATGATCCTGAAAGCACTTTAGGTAACGATCCTGAGTGGGAACATGCCCACATGTTGCGAATCAAAAGAATGGTGGAGCGGGATAAAAACCATCCTTCGATTGTAGCCTGGAGTCTTGGGAACGAGGCAGGGAATGGGTACAATTTTTACAATGCCTATACCTGGCTTAAAGGGTTTGATCCTACCAGGCCGGTTCAATACGAACGTTCTACTACCGAGTGGAATACCGATATTATTGTACCTCAATACCCTCACCCGGCGTCTATGGAACGCTGGGCGCAGAGCAATCCTACAAGACCTTACATTATGAGTGAATACGCTCATGCTATGGGAAACAGCATGGGGAACTTTAAGGAATACTGGGAGATGATTGAAAAATATCCTCAATTATAGGGAGGATATATCTGGGATTGGGTAGACCAGGGAATATATAAAGAGGTAGATGGAAAAAAGGTCTTTGGTTATGGCGGAGACTGGGGGCCTGAAGGTACTCCAAGTGATAACAACTTTTTGATAAATGGAATTATTATGGCCGACCGATCCTGGAACCCTCACTCCTATGAAGTGCGAAAGGTATACCAGGAAGTTGGTTTCAGTTTAACCGAAGACAAACAGAAGGTGGAGATCTTCAATAAATATTTCTTCCGTGATCTTTCCAACTATGAATTTAAAGTAATTTTACTGAAGAATGGAGAAATAATAAAATCTGAAAAATTAGGAAGTTTTTCTATAGCTCCAAGAAATACGGTTGCAGTAGAGATTCCTTTTAGTGTGCCTATAGATACAGCAGCAGAATACAGATTGCATTTTACCGGCAGACTTGCTGCAAAAGAAGGTTTTGTGGCTTCGGGTACTCTTTTAGCCGAAGCTGAGTTTGCTGTTACTCCTCCTGTTTCTGAATACACAAATTTAAAAGCTGTTGAGTTAAAAGTGGATGAAAAGGATCAGATGATCAGCTTTTCAAAAGGTTCTTTTTCAATCACTTTCGATAAAACGACCGGCAGATTCTCAAATTATAAGTATAAAAGGGATGTTCTCATAGAAAAAGGTCCGCAATTAAGCCTTTTTAGACCCTTGGTTGATAATGACTTTGGAGGGGGACTAAACAGAAAGCTTGATTATCTAAAGCAGCCTGAACTTGAAGTTGTGGAATTCACACATGGTAAAAACGCAGATGGAGCCACTCAGGTTAAAGTTATTTACGAGGTGTTACAGGGAGATGCCAAATTGACCCAGGTCACTACCATCTTCGATGATGGCGTACTCAAGGTGGATAATAATTTTGAAGCCGTAAAAGGAGATCATGAGATGTTGTTAAAATTTGGGAATGAGTTATTGCTTCCGAAGAAACTTGACACTTTTAAATGGTATGGTCGTGGCCCATGGGAGAGTTATGAAGACCGAAAATTTAGCGCCATGGTTGGCATCTATAAAGGAAGTGTAGAAGAGCAATACCATCCCTATGTAAGGCCACAGGAATCTGGCAATAAAACAGATGTGCGTTGGGCCGAGATCTCAAATGGCCGTAACACAGGTATTAAAGTTAGTTTCACTGAAGACCTGCTGAATGTTTCGGCTTTACCTTACACTAAGGAACAACTGTATCCTTCTTCAGAAAAAGGACAGGAACATTCCAGGCTGTTGAAAAAAGGAGAACACACCTACCTGGATATTGATTTACGACAAATGGGTGTTGCTGGTATAAACAGCTGGGGAAGTTTAGCCTTAGAAAAATACCGTATGCCCTTTCAAAATTATAGTTATAGCTATATTATTAAGCCGCTGTGAATTTTTGGTTGAGCAGTAGTGCAGCCTGTCGGATTTAGACCCTACCTAAATCTGGCAGGCTTTTTTATGTTTAATAGTGATTAGGAGCCAAGTTTAAATTGGCCGCGGTTTTCCTGGAGGAATAGTTGTACAGGCTCTTTCATGGTCAAGATTAGCCTTTTTTTTTGGCTGAATGGATTTATATCCTCCATAAAAGGTAGATTATATTGAGGAATTATTCAGGTGAAAAATGCCATTTTTGACAAGTAATTTTTGGTAGTTCAGAACTTTTAAAGGGAATTGATTACGAGTTTTACTTTCTCTATTACTTCGGAAGCTGTTGTCTGCTCAAAGTTGTTATTATTGAAAAGATACAGGGTTTCTTCCAATTCTTCTAGAGCCTTTTGATCATTGCTGCTTCTGAATTCTTCTTTGAAAACCTGAATTTTATCATAGGCCTGAATGCCTGCAAGGTGTTTTTCAAACCTTATGGAAGTCCTTCCCCCCGGGGTAAACAAAATAGGTGTCTCCTGCAGCCCAGGTTTAGTATAAGTTGAGGTTGTAACTTTTAAACCTGTGATATTAAAAAAGTGTTATTGACTCAGTTTAAACACTAATGTTTCGTGGGATTGAACTTGGAAATTTAACTTGTCAGTTTTTCCATAACCTTTTTTGCTCCATACATCCAGCAGTTTATATTTTCCGTTCAAACCTAAACTGTCCAGGTTCTCTTTAAATCTTCGTTTTTTTTCAGAAGTATTTAAGATGCCAACTGCATAATTTCCATCGGTTAGAGGTTTCACGAAAACCTGCCAGTCGTCTTTATTAATTACTCTTTTGCCCTGTTTGCCCAACGGATCCTGATCTATGGCAATTATATCTTTATTAGCTAGTATTCTTAGGGTTTCTTCATCCATATTACTCACGTCATTGCTTATCATCAATGGCGCAGCCATAAGACACCACAGGCTCATTTGACTTTGATATTCGGTATTTGTGGCACCATGACCTCCCTGATCTCCAGAAGGGCCGCTTTTACCCCTTAAACCTACAACCAGCATGTCTGGATCATTCCATCCTCCCGGACCGGCATATTCATCTAACTCGGCATTGATTTCCAGAATATCAAGTATTCCATAACCTATACTTTCTTCATGAAGATTGGTTCCTTTTGGAGCGTTTGCACTCCATTTATCCCGAATGTCGTAGGTGGTACGCCACAACTGTCCGCCGGCCTCTTTGGCCCATAGCCATGGCTCCCGCTGTCCCCATTCACATACAGAAAACACGATCTCCCGGCCAGAATCTTGCAAAGCATCAGCCATTTTAGAGTACCTTTTCTCGGCAGTTTCTCTATCGATTGGGGCACCACAGTAATCGTATTTTAAATAGTCTACATCCCAGGATGCAAAAGTTTTGGCGTCTTGTTCTTCAAACCCAAGACTGGCTGTATAGCCGGCACAGGTAAGTTGTGCCGCATCGGAATAGATGCCAAGTTTCATTCCTTTGCTGTGCAGGTAATCTGCCAAATCTTTAATGCCTGAAGGAAATTTTTCTGGATCGGGAATAATGTTGTTTCGATTATCACGCCCGCCCTGCCAGCCGTCATCAATAAAAATGTAATCATAGCCCAGCTCTACAAGGCCTTCCTCTACCATAGCATCGGCCATAGATTTGATGTCTTGTTCATTAATATCATCTCCAAAATAATTCCAGGTCATAAATCCCATGGGTGGAGTAGGAGCCAGCAATGATTCTTGAGCATTTGAGGTAAAAGAAAAAGAAAGAAAAATAAATAAAAATAAAAAAGGTTTCAAATAGTGCATAATGGTGAGGTGTTGGAGCAATTATAAAGATAATGAAAGTTTATTTTGTGATCCTGAGTTTAATCTATTGACATCAACTTTTTCTTCGTTTAGACTAGGCTATGGAAGCTCTTTAAAATTTATTTGTGGAGAAGATTTACTGGCTTCACGACTAAAATCGGAGTTAACAGGGGTGAAATCGTCGAAAAAACCACAGTTTATTCAAATAATAACCTTCGTCAATTTCCCCACCTGCATAATCCAGTCTGTCTTTTTGGTTAGCGGTGGCATCAGCCGTAAAGATAGCCTTGGTGAGTTCTATCCAGCCCTTGTCTTTATCATAGATCCACTGGTTTTTATAATGAGCTTTTCGAGCAGTATCACCGGTGGCAGGCACAAAATTTTCTAAGAAAGAATATAAATTACCAAGGTAATTACTGGCCCTGGGCCTTTTAAAACTGGCTATGAGTTCCCACTGGCTTTTTTCTGGCGCATAAAAATATGCAGTATAGTTAGTATGATCGGGTCCGGCAGGTTCGCCTTTTAATAGAAAGCGGTATGTTGTTCCTGTTTTCCACATATAGCGTTTAAAACTTTGTCCGCCGGAACCTTCGTTCCCAAATTCGCCCGTATTCACTCCGTCGCCTTTTTTCAGCAATACTATTTTCTGGTCTTCGGGGATTTCAGCAGGATCTTGCGTGTCATAAGGGCTCCATACCGAGAAAAGGATGCGGCGTTCGCTCTCCGAATTTACCTGTATGCCGAAATAGCCGTGAGAAAATCCGTTTGCCATATAATAGGAGCCAATTACATCTTCGCCTTCGGGGACTTTTATTTCGTTATAAAAATATAGTGTTTTTTCACTTTTCTCCGGTATAGGATAACGGAGGTGTACAGAGGGACCCCGACGCCCAAAATGGAAATTGTCTGTCACAAAATTCACATCACCTTCTGCAGCATTTCCTGCTAATAAAACTTCATTTATATCCACAGAAACATCTGGATCTGGCTGTAATATTTCCAAAGTAAGTTCCTGGTATCCGGACTGGTTGATTGTAAACTCTCCCAGATAAACATCACCAAAAATGACATTTTTGAGAGTTATGTTCTTACTTGCACCATTTAAAGTAGCCTTTAAAACAACTTTTTCAGAAGAGGTTTTTACGTGCAAGCCCACACTTAGCTGACCTTCCTCTGAAATCCTGAAGTAGGTTTTTAGAGGTTCGCTACCGTTCCAGTTTCGGATTCCTTCTTTTGTTATAGTTTGATGATCGTGCTGTTCATTGTGGGAAATCCATGAATTTTCTCCTGCGGGGATGCGTTGTGTATACTGTATCGAAGTTTCTTTAGAAGATCCCTTATTTTCACAGGAAATCAGGAGAATATTTAAAAGAACGATAACTACAAGCTGGTAATTTTTCATTGTAAAGAGGATTACTAGTTTATTCAGAGAAAATTTAAGTTCATGACTACAATTCCTTTTGTAAACCCAATGTGGGGTCAAAAAGGACTTTTTTCTTCAAGCTGTTTTACCTTAATATTTTGAATAATACCCTGAAAGACAGGTTCTAATTGGGAGCCAATGAATTCAACAGGAAACAATGTTTGGATATTCTTGCTTCCAATTATTTTTCCATCAGCGTATAAAGTTGTTTTGCCTTTTTCACCTACAATTCTCAGATGAGTGGTTTTACCGATGGGAATGTTATGTTCAAAAATTATCACATCTGGATTATGAGAGGTTAGAGGGGTATCTCCTTCTGTTTGATTTGCCCGAACAATGGCAACACCTCTTTTTGAGTACGAGGTGTCATTTTCTTTAAAAGTATATTCCAAATCTGTATAAACTGTCGCCAATTGTGAAGATAACAGTACTTCTTTACCGGGAGAGGAGGCTGTTCTTTTAAGGACAATTTCTACGGACCAGGGATACTCTACATTCTTTAATGCTGTACCAGTCTCTATTTTTGAACTTCCGGATAAATTAATTTTATTTTTGCTGAGTATGGTATTTTCATTGGTAAAAGACCGTGACAGGATCGTAGTGTTCGGAATTTTTATTAAAGCTGATGCTTTACTATTAAATTCTTCCACCGAGTCGTAGCCTTTTGTACCCCACATTTTTTCAGAAAAAACAAATATAGAAGGCAGCACCAGGCGTGCAATTTCAGAAATGTTATAGCCTGTGGGGCCAAAGTCGTTCCAGATGTGTAATTTACTTCCCAAGAGATTTTGATCACCGTGAGACAGATTTTGTTCCTCCTGATTACTAAAGATGAGAGGAGTCCATTCTTCATAAATGAATTTATTGTTCACCCCATAATAAGGAGCTCCGGGAACTATATAGGAGAAATAGTGGGAGGAATTAATTAAACTATACCCTTCTTTAGATTTATCTTTGGCAGCACTGGTTTCCCACATGTCTATGATCACATCGTTGTCTATTTTTGTGCGACCTGGCATATTTTCAAATCCCGACCAGATTCGGGCGTTTTTTCCGTGTTTTTTGACCACTCTATTAAAGTGATTTATATATTTTAGGAATGTATCTCCAATTTTAAGTTTAAGAGAGTCGTCTTTTATGCTGTTAATACGGTACTCGTCTGTACCTAAATGAAAATCTGGAGCATTGAAGTGAGGAATGACTTCTGCCAGTATTTCTTCCATGAACTCGTATGTATCTTCATTAGTGATATCCAGATAATTGGGGCTTAGCCACGGACTCTTAAGATCGGGACGTATATTTGTAAAGGCCAGGGAATGCCCGGGAGAATCTATCTCTGGGGTAATCGTGATTCCGTAAGAGGCTGCAAAATTCTGAAGTTCCTCAATCTCTTCCCAGCTATAATAGCCATCTTTTGCTGTGAGTTCGGGGTATTTTTTGCTTTCCAGGCGGTATGCACTGTAACCTCCCCAGGAATTATCGCTAAGATGTAAATGAAGTTCATTCATCTTTACCCAGGCCATAATCCTTATAAAATCCTTTAATTCGCTTATCGTAAAGAATTTACGAGCGACGTCAATCATCAACATACGCTTTTCGTAAGTTGGGAAGTCGATAATTGTTCCGGCTGAAAGTTCACCACTATTGTTAGCCTGAGAGAACAACTGCAGCAATGTTCTGGTGGCGTGAACCATGCCATTGTATGAGTCGGCTTTTATAGTGGTATTCATATCCAGTTCTATCTGGTAAGCATCCTCCTGAGCATTAATGTCCGAATACTCTGTGTCAAATTCCAGATTTAGAACAGAATCACCTGGAGCATCTACAAGGGTCACTCCAAGGTCAATAAGTTCAAGTTTAAACCTTTCTAATAATAATCGTTCTTTTGGTGCAGTGGTAGGATTTGAATTTACATTTACTGCTCTAAAATGTATTTCACTTCCAATGGGATTCCATTCCTGGGGTGCCGGGATAATATTTATGGAATTTTGAGCAAGAGCACAAGTAAGACTTATAAAAAAAATTAAAATAGTTGCAATAAGTTTTTTCATGGAAAATGTTTTTGATCGATGACTATTCCTTTAATTCTTCGCCTTATAAACTGTATTGGTAAAGGAATTATTAATTAAAAGCCCTGCTGAAATTTGAGCAGGGCCTTACAGTAGAGGTTAGAATATGGCTAATTCTAATTCAGGTAAGTCTGATTTGTATTATTTTCGATGTTCATCAATTATTGAGTAGGGTTCTGCGTCAAAGTTCCAGGGTAGGAATTAATGGCATCTTGTGGAATGAAATATATCACGCGATAATCAGTGGCAGTAATATCCTCAAACTGATTGTGGGGGCCTGGATACTCCCGTTCCAGAGTTTTGCCATTCCTAAACACGTCGTAACTTCGTTCTGCCTGGAAAGCAAGTTCCAATTGGCGCTCCTTATCAATTAAGGTACTAGCGTTTGAAGCATTTAAATCACTGTACCCTCCTCCCACGATAGAACGTTCTCTAATAGTATTTAAATCTGCCAAAGCAGCACTATAATTTCCTAATTTCGCGTAGGCTTCTGCTCTATTGAGATAGATTTCTCCTAAACGACTTATTACAGGGGAATGTAAATGGGATTCCTCACCTTCGAGTGAGGCTTTTGTAATGTAAAATTGAGGGTAAACCCGGTTAAGTGTTATATAATTATCTATAACTCCAGTATAAGATTTATTTCCATATTGGATGGAGTAAATTCCCTGTTCACTGTCAATGGGGGTGAGTGAATAATCGTTAGTTCCTTCTGTTGCAGTAATGTTACCACCACTCCGGGTAATCTCAGCCTGCACATAATTTAAAATTTCTCCATCTTCTTTGATAAAACGAAAAACTTCAGTGTATTCTCCTGTTTCAGAATTTGTTGCGTAAGTGGGGCGGATGAAAGCTGCACGTGCATCTTTCATGTAATAGCTGTTGGGACGCCAGTCATTTCGTCCTGTCTCACTTAATAATTCTATATGTCGGGCACTGGCATACATTTCTCCCCAGCCCATTCCACCTATATTGGCATACATTCCCCCTACACCATAATAGTGATCGTAACCCGAGAATTCTGAAGCTACACGTTTAATCGCAAATATAGTCTCTGGATTGTTTTCAGGAATATAGGTATTATACTCCATGAACTGTTCTCTCGGTAAAAGAGAAAACTTTCCAGAATTAATTACTTTGTCAGAATATTCTATTGAAAGTTGAGCGAATTCTGTGTTAGGAGATTCATAGGTCCCGCTCATGTACAAATATATACGGGATAACATTGCCTGAGCTGCTTCTTTGGTAGCATAGATAGGTTCTTTATCTAAAGTTAAAAGTTCTTCTGCTTTTTTCAGGTCTTTAATGGCTTGCAAATAGCTCTCTGCAACCGTAGCGCGGTCGGGTAATTCGAGGTTGATGACATCTTCGGGAGTTCCATTAACAATAGGAATACCCAGGTTTGTTTCTGGATTTTGATAATATGGACGGCCAAAAGCCCGGGTAAGGTAAAAGTACATCATTCCACGAATGTAGTAAGCCTCACCTATACTGTTGTCGATTTCTGTACTCTGTCCCTCGTCAATCATAGCTATGACATTTGAAGCCTGAGCAATAGCTTTGTAACCAGAATCCCAGAACTGGGTTAGTCTGTAGTTATTTGGAGTACGGGCATAGGAGGTAAATTCATAAAAAGCATCTGTAGATGATCCACGTATCATCATGTTGTCTCCCGCGTATTCTCCCATCCTGTGCATGGGGTCCGACCATGCTTTTAACTGTGCATAGGTTCCATTCAGCAATGCCTCAAGAGCAGCATCAGGATCATCTACAATTGTTCCAGAATCCATACTACCATGAGGTAAGCGGTCAATTTCACAGGCTAAAAATAATATTGCGGCCAAGAAAGTTGTAAATATTTTTTTCATGATATTCCTATTTAAAATGTTACGTTGAGTCCAAACATATATTTACGAGTGGAGGGATATACACCCGGTCCGGTTGATCCCATAATAGCTCCCCCGCTACCTGCTGGGATTTCAGGATCTACTCCGGAGTAATCTGTAATTACAAAAAGATTTTCTCCAGATAAAGAAACACGCAAATTGTCTATTGATAATATGCTGGTAGGAACATTATATCCTAGCGTTAGAGATCGTAGCTTCAAAAAATCACCATCTTCTAAAAAACGTGTAGAAGGTGCATTTGCTTTGTCTTGATTATTATATCTAGCAATGGGATGTGTGGCTATGTCGCCTGGTTTTTCCCAACGACTCCAACCTGGTCTCAATTTCATTTGATTTCTGTCTGTGTATGTTCCGTCGGAATCATATTCTTGTCGGGAGTAGTTATAGATTTTACCTCCTATGGCAAACCCGAACATGGCGCTAAGGTCAAATTGTTTGTAATTTATAGCAGTTGAAAAACCACCAAAAAGATCAGGAGACACCTTTCCTGTTTTTTCATAGGTAGCTTCTGAGTAATTGCTGGTAGTAGTTCTGGATAGTTCGTTTCCTTCATCATCTCTCTCCACCTGATACCACAAGGGTAATCCATTTTCCGAATTTACACCGGCCCATTCCTTGAGGTAATAAGTGTCAACAGGGCGACCTGGTTCTAACATGCGTTGTGCAGAACCTGCAATGCCGAGTCCATCACTTATAATTATAGGTCTGACTATGTAATTTCCATTAGCATCTTTTGTTTTGTACAGTTGAGTTAATTCATTGGTATTATGACCCAAGTTGAGATCTAAGCTCCAGATTAAATTTTCATTTTGGATGACATCTCCTCCAAGACCAAACTCAAATCCTTTGTTTTGCATTTCACCAATATTTTGCCATATACTGGTTACACCCGTCAATCCAGTAATGGGAACCCGATAGAGAATATTTTCTGTGTTTTTAATGTAATAATCAAAAGTAAATCTCAAACGATTCTTAAAGGCAGTTGCGTCTACTCCAATTCCGCTTGTATAAGTTTTTTCCCAGGTGAGGTCATTATTTCCTATTTGGCTAATAAGAGCTCCTGGCTGTTCATTATAACTAGCACCACTAGAAACAGAGTATAAATCGTACTGGGGATAAAGAGATGTTGGTCTATTTCCTACTGAGCCATATGCTGCGCGCAATTTTAAGGCATCTATTTGCTTTGCCCGGAACCATTTTTCTGTATGAATATTCCATCCTCCACTGACGGAAAAGAAATTGCCATATTTGGCATTCTCCCCAAAATTAGAAGCCCCATCTCTTCGAAAAGAGATCTGAGCTAAATATTTACGGTCATAAGCATAATTAGTATTAAAAAGAACTGATTGAACGGCCCATTCACTAATACCTCCTTTAGTACGTTCAGGTTTGGCCACCACATCCAAAACCTCAAATCCTGGAATAAAACCTGTACCGTAAGCGTCGAGAGATGCACCTAGATAATCATTAAACTCATAAGCTATTAAGCCTTGTAGATCGTGCTTACTCCATGTTTGATCGAACCTTAAAATTTGATTAGTATATCGGCGGGTACTTTCCGATCGGTAATCTGTTATTCTTCCACCTACACTTTCACCACCATTTGAACGCGGATCGGTATAGCCATTAGCTTTATAATGAGTGTAGCGATAGCTGTTGACAGAAGAGAAAGTTAACCAATTGGTCAGTTTGATGTCAAAATCCATATTACCCATGAACTGGTAGTTTTTATTTGACGAGTGATTCCATTGGAGATCATATAAATAATTTGTACTCGCACTATTCACCCAACTGCTGGAACGGTGAGATACAAGGTTTCCCTCATCATCATAAGGACTATCCCATGGCAGGTTGGAGTACATAGCTGTTGTAGAATATTGACGGTCCTCGACATCTCGCAGGGAACCCGTCAAAGATGGTTTAATTGTTAGCCATTCAGTTGGTCTGTACTCAGTATTTAATCTGAAGTTGTAACGTGTGTAATCGTAGCCTTTTACTGCTCCTTGTTCATCATATAAACCCAGGGACAAATAAGAACGAAGAGTCTCACTACCTCCTTGAACAGAGACATTAATATCCTTCGTAAAACCATTTCTTGTTGCCAAATTCCACCAATCAAAGTTACTATTCCGCAAATCAGCATTCCAACGGGGAAACGAAATTTGGTCAGAATTAGAAAATGAGGCATAATAGTCATAGAGCTCTGTCCCATTCATCATTTCCAGATTTCCGTTAGTTAACTCATTAAAGCCAATGTTGGAGGACAGACTTACTGTTGTTTCTCCCATTTTAGCCCTTTTAGTTGTTACTACAATCACACCATTGGCTCCCTGTGAACCATATATGGCGGTAGAGGCTGCATCCTTTAGAATTGTTATAGATTCAATATCGTCTGGATCCATTTCTCCTGCATCAGATCCTATTATAACTCCATCTACTACCCAAAGAGGGCTGGTCGTTCCGCTTAAAGTTGCCTGCCCACGAATTACCACACCTCCTCTTGAACCTGGCTGCCCGGACCCTGGAGCCACATAGACTCCTGGAGCTTTTCCATTAAGCATATTTTCCACAGAAGGGGATGTGATATCTCTTAATTCTGCACCTCCAACAGTTTCTAAAGCCCCAGTAAGACTTTCTCTTTTCTGTGTGCCATATCCCACTACCACTACTTCGTCTAAAGCAGCAGCACCTTGCTGAAGCGCGATATCGATTTCGTTTCTGTTGTTAATATTAATTTCCTGAGTGGTGTAGCCTAAGTATGAAATAACTAAAGTTGCGTTGGCGGAAGTCTCAAGCAAATAATTCCCGTCAAAATCGGTCATGGTACCATTAGTAGTGCCTTTTTCAATGATGTTGACACCAGGAATAGGGATTCCGGTGTCATTGTCTACGATTTTTCCGCTTACCTCTACGATATTTTGTCCCAGCATAATGATGGAGAAGAGCAGAAAATAAGTGGTTATTACTATTTTTTTCATAATTCTGGGTGGGTTGTTTTTTGATTATTTTAAGAAGTTAAATATAAATTAGATAGTAAATGAAAGAAAATATTCTTCGTTAACTTCTGCTAAGTTATTTTTTTAATTTTTATTACCAAAATAATTATTAATATTTATTTAATAATTTCTGAATGCTTTGGGGGTTTAGATGCTTTTTATCAAAGCCATCCCGCACTATTGATGCTTTTATCTCATTTATAGCAGGAAATAGAGCATTAAGGATTATGCAATTGTGAATAGTAAAGTCTTGTGCTATGGTTCAATAATTTCACAATAATAGGTAAACGAATATTTTTAGTTTCCGAAATATTTCATTTCTTTTGTAAAGACAAATTTTTTCGTAGTTTTACTTGAATAGTTAAGTAGTTTACTTTATCACCCATCTTAAAATAGAATTTGTGAATATATATACCCAACAGGAAATCGAAGGCCAACCAGAATTGTGGCATTCAGTTCTAAATTTGATTCAGCAGAGATCGAAAGAAATAAAAGATTTTTTACAGCCTGTTATAGAAAAAAAGGAGTTGCAGATTATCTTATCTGGTGCCGGGTCTTCAGCTTTTATAGGGGAGGCAGCTCAGGGAATTGTTCAACGACAAACCGGTCGTACGACAAGAGCTGTTGCTACTACCGATATCGTAACTCATCCCGAATCCTTCTTATGCGCGGAAAAACCAACTTTACTTATTTCTTTCGCTCGTTCAGGGAATAGTCCTGAAAGTTTAGAGACACTAAAATTAGTAAATCATTTTTGCGAAGAGGCTTATCATCTGGTGATTACCTGTAATGAAGAAGGCGAACTGGCCCAATATGCATTGGCCCATCCAAAAAAAGCCTTTGCTTTTTTATTGCCTGAAGGTGCCAATGATAAAAGTTTGGCTATGACAGGAAGTTTTTCTTCCATGTTGCTTAGTGTCTTATTGATCTTTAGTGAAGAAAATATAGAGAAAAAGAAAGAGGTGATAGAATCTCTGGTAAGACAGGCGAAGAGAATTCTGGAGAAAAAGAAAGATTTTCATGAACTGGCTGCAGGGAATTATGAGCGTGTTGTATTTTTAGGTTCCGGCCCCCTCTTAGGAATTGCACGGGAATGTGGACTAAAACTTCAGGAGCTTTCTGACGGAATTTTTATTTGTAAGCACGATTCTTTCCTTGGATTTAGGCATGGCCCACGGGCTGTCACCAATGAAAAGACTCTAATGGTATATTTATTCTCCGCAAAGGATCACGTTTATAAGTATGAACTTGATTTGGCCAAATCTATAGCGGGGGATGAGAGAAATATAGCTTGCGTTACGCTGGGAAGACAGCGTGAACCTGTACTAAATCCACTATTGAACATTGACCTCGAGTTTAAAGGAGAAGAAGATTTCCATGTAGTGACAGCAGCCCTGGTGGGGCAATTATTAGGCTTATACAAATCCCTGGATCTTGGCCTGGACCCAGATAATCCTTCGAAATCTGGTGCTATAAGCCGGGTTGTGGAGGGTGTGGTGATCTATGACCAACCAAACAGCTTAAAGGCATGATACTAAGTATTTGTCCTAACCCTTCTATTGATACCTATGCCTGGCTAAATGTCTTTGAGGTAGGTGGGGTAAACCGTATAGAAAAAATAGAGGAATATCCGGGAGGCAAAGGAGTGCATGTGGCGTTGGCTCTTGCTGAACTGGGAAACTCATCAAAATTGATGGGAGTATGGGCAGGAGGTGCAGGAGATTGGATTAGAAAGGAGTGTTTGCAGAAAAAGGTTTTTGCAGTAGGTCTTGAGCTTGAAGGAAACAACAGGAAATGCTATACATTTCGATCCCATATACCTCATTTTAATAATTCTGAATTGTTAGAACCGGGCCCTGTGCTTACCTCTCAAAAATGGCATTCTTTTATGGGAATTTTTCAGGAGAGTATAGTCGATGCCGGAATTTTATGTATGGCTGGTTCCTGGCCGGTAAATGCGCCGGTAGATGCTTATTCGCAGCTTATTGAAGCAGGAAAAAGTAAAAATATACCTGCAATATTGGATTGTACTGGAATCCAGTTGGAGCAGGCCCTCAAAAAAGGCTTTTTTGGACTCCATTTAAATCAGGATGAAGCATTTAATTTATGCGGAAGTCAAAACATTCAGGATGTGCTCAAAGTTCTGAAGGGTAAAGTGGAGCTGGTTGCCTTGACCAAAGGGAAAGAAGGACTGGTGTTCGCTTATAAAAATCGAATTTTAGCTGCCAATGTAAAAATTGACAAAGTTGTAAGTACAGTAGGTAGTGGGGATTGTCTCACAGCAGGACTGGCACATGCCATTTCCAGGAATCTTAGTCTGGAAGAAATAGCGGCTTATGGCGTAGCATGTGGAGCGGCGAATTGCCTTTTTGAAGATCTTGGCCAATTAAAAATTAAAGATGTAAAAAGTCTTTTACAAAGAGTAGAAATAACAGAGTTGACACATGAAGCATAAAAAATTACTGGTCGTAGGCGAATTAAATATCGATTTAATCTTAAACAAGATCGAGGGGTTTCCCAGAATAGGCCATGAAATTATCGCTGAAGAAATGGATTTCACCCTTGGTAGCTCATCAGCCATTATGGCTTCCAATATTGCTACTATGGGCACCCTCACTTCCTTTTGCGGAAAAATTGGTGCTGATAGTTTTGGAGAGTTCGTACTCAGTGAACTTCAGAAAAAAAATGTCGATACCAATTTTATCAGTAAGTCTGTCACTCATAAAACCGGAATTACCATTGTCATGAACTATGATCAGGATAGGGCTAACGTGACCTATTGTGGGGCGATGGAAGACTTTACAATTCATGACATTCCATGGAAGTCATTAGATGAATTCGATCACTTTCACTTTTCAAATTATTTTCTTCAGAGAGGTATTAAACCAGACATTTTAGAAATTTTCAAAAAAGCTAAAGCCGCAGGACTTACGACTTCTCTTGATTTACAGGTAGATCCAGAGGATAAATGGGAATTTGATTACAAAGAAGTCTTGCCCTATGTTGATATTTTTTTTCCAAACCTGTCTGAATTGCTGAATCTTACCAAAAAAGACGACCTGGAGGCGGCAATTTCAGCCTTAAAACCTGAAGTAAATACTGTAGCTATTAAAATGGGGACTCAAGGATCCTTACTGATCTCGGGAGACGAGCGAATAATTGAAGATCCTTTTATCAATCGGAATTTTAAAGTCGCCATAGGTGCAGGTGATTCCTTCAATGCCGGATTCATTCATGAATATCTCAAGGGCTCTTCCTGGAAAACGTGTTTAAAAAATGGAAATCTTATGGGTTCATTAAATACAACCTGTGCAGGAGGTACCACGGCATTTACTACAGCTTCAGAAATAGCATTAAAAAAACAACAAATCGAGAATAAAGAACTTTAGTATGTATCTAAAAGAGAAATTACAGGAATTTACCACTCAAAAAAGAGGTTTACTGGCTACCAATTTTTACAATCTTGAAACGCTGCACGGGGTGCTGCAGGCCGCTGCAAATGTTGGGGAGCCAATAATACTTCAGCTTACCCAAAGCTCTATAGATTATATGGGTTTAGATACTGCCGTGAAACTTGGTAGAGCGGGCTTGAAGCAATTTGGAGTTGAAGGTTGGATTCACCTTGACCATGGTGGTTCTGTAGCGCTGGTGCAAAGTTGCCTTGATGCAGGTTTTGATTCTGTGATGATAGACGGTAGCGAACTTCCATTTGAAGAAAATATAAAAATTACTCGTGAAGTTGTCGAAAAGGCCAAAAGTTACGGGGCGCATGTAGAGGCAGAGCTCGGCTTTGTTGCCAAGTTGGGCCAGGAACGAGGGCAGCAGGGTTTCACTCAACCGGCAGAAGCGAAAGATTTTGTAGATGCTACCGGAGTAGATGCCCTTGCTATTGCTATTGGTACGGCCCACGGGTTTTACAAGGAAGAACCTAATTTAGATATAGAACTGCTATCAAGAATTGCAGAAAATACGGCAGCAACTTTAGTTTTGCACGGAAGCTCGGGAGTACCTCATGAACAGGTTCAAAGAGCTATTTCTAACGGTATTTGTAAAATTAATCTTGCCACCGAGATCAAAAATATTTTTATGAACACCTTAAAACAAAGGTTGGCAACTAATGAAGAAATCGATCTTAGAAAAGTTTTTCCTGTAGCTACACACGCTATCACTCAATTAGTTTCTGAAAAATTAGAAATGGTCAAAAACGCTTAAATCATTTTAAGCAATAAAGGAGGAGGAAGGGAGGATAAAAAAAAATAAATTCCAAAATCAATGGGGAATCTGAAGGTGTTTTAATCCCACAGGTTTACCATAAAAAATACAAGTATGCTAGAGAATTTTATAGATGCACATGTTCATTTAAACACACGTTCAACTGCTAAGATTGAATTAGCAAAAAGATGGAATGCCAGGTTATTATCCATTAATACTGATATTCCGTTTTTTGATAGCATAGAGGAGCAGGAAGCAGTGATTCATGATCTTCAAAAAGAGTATCCTCAGGGAATTAAATTCATCACTAGCTTTGATACGCAGTTTTGGAATACTGAAGACTGGTTGCCTCATGCCATGCAGCAGATAAAAAATGGTTTGGCTAATGGAGCAGCGGGTGTAAAAATCTGGAAGAACATCGGGATGGATAAGTCGGTGAAAGATAAGGATGGGAAATTTGTTATGGTTGATGATAAAAGATTTGATCCCATTTACGAATATCTTGCTAAAAATGACATTTTGCTTATTGGGCATCAGGGAGAACCCCGTAACTGCTGGTTGCCATTAGAAGAAATGACGGTTGACAGTGACCGAAATTATTTTGCTGATCACCCTGAATATCACATGTTCAAAAACCCCGACTATCCCTCTTATGAAGCACAAATGGAAGCCAGGGATAATGTGTTGATCAAGCACCCCAAATTGAAATATGTGGGGCTGCATCTTTTTAGCATGGAATACAGCCTGGACGAAGTTGCTAAACGCCTGGAAAGATTTCCCAACTCTAAAACCGATTTAGCCGAACGTATTTGTCATGTACAGCTACAGGCAATGGAAGATCCTGAAAAAGTAAAAAGATTTTTTCATCAAATACCAGGACAGGATTATATACGGAACCGATGTTATTGATGACGGTTCCATGAACGATGAGGAAATTAGTGCCCGGTTTGAAGGATTGTGGCAAGCCCACTGGGACTTTTTTGCCACTTCTAAAGAGCTTACTGCGCCAGAATTCGACGGAAGTTTTAAAGGTCTTGCGTTGCCACCTGAAGTTCTGGAAAAGATTTTCCGTGATAATGCCATCAAAACTTACGGTTTTCCTACATAAGAAAGAAAGGATTAATTATACCTTTTTAAAAGTTTTCTGTAAAATTTAGAATAAGGTGTTCTAAAGAAGAACTTTATTTCCTAGATTGACAGTAAATTACCGAAACTAAAAAAAGTGTAAGATTTTATTATTTTCGCAAAATCCTTTTGCTCTAAAAGAATTAATCGTAGAAATTATGAATAAAACAGCGTATCGCAGATCTCTTATATTAGAAAAACTTGATGATGCAGGTCAGGTGAATGTCACCGAATTAAGTCAGTTGCTCAACGTGAGTGAAGTAACTATTCGCAATGATCTGGATAAGCTAGAGAAGAATAAACTCTTAATAAGAGCTCATGGTGGTGCATTTAAAGCAAATAATATTGCTTTAAATGTTTCGGAAAAGAAAAAAATAAACCTCGATTATAAAAGACTTATAGGGAAAAAAGCGGTGAGTCTCATCAATGAAGATGAGAGTATAATTTTGGATTCGGGAACTACGACTTTCGAATTGTCAACTAATCTGAAAGATTTTGAGAACCTCACTGTAATAAGTAATGCTCTTGACATTGTAAATAATTTATCCCAATACAAAAATCTGGAGGTCTTTATGCCTGGCGGCTATTTAAAAGAATTCAGCATGTCTTTGGTGGGGCCCATGGCCGAGCGAAACTTCAGGCAGTTATATTGTAATAAACTCTTTCTTGGGGTAGACGGTATAAAGGAAAATTCAGGAATCTACACACATTATATGGAGGAAGCCTATCTCAACCAAATCATGATTGAGGTAGCCGAAGAAGTGATTGTAGTGGCCGATTCTTCCAAATTTAAAAAATCTGGACTTGCATTTATTTGTGGCTTTGATAAAATTGATAAAATAGTGACCGATGCAGGTATCGAGCCAGAGATGGAAGAAATTTTGAAAAAGAAAAATATCGAAGTAATTATAGCCCAATAAAGCCTCTCCCTTTAATTTTTTCTACTTTTACAGGAGTATGAAAAATTGTAATATAGTTGCAGAATAAGGGCTTCGCCAATACTGGCAACCCGGTTCCACCACATATATTACCGTCTTCAGCAATACCTAAGAAGTGGCGCTATACCTAAATGGAAACCTTGTTGAAAAAAAGAAACCAGAGCCATCTGCATTGTTAGATGTGTTGTGGTATCTCCCGTACCCTTTTTTAATTCCTGAAATTGTTCCGGGAGAATTAAAGGTGTTGGGTATATTCTCAAAACTACCATAGTATTGAAGCTACAGCAGAAGGTGTGGAGCCTATGACTATTACTTTGAAATAAACAATCATGAATAACTTAAGATTTATATTCTTCCTGGCCCTGAGTATCGCAGTGGCGAATCCGGTCGTGGCGCAGGGTGTCAAAAATGGCAAAAAAGGAGATGTTTTTGTAGATGATAGCGGAGTGATGCGCTGGGAGCATAATAAAGAAGAGGTGAAGGGATTTGGAGTGAATTATTCTGTGCCTTTTGCCCATGCTTTTCGCTCCGGGAAAAAAATGGATGTAGACTTAAAAAAGGCTATGCAGGAGGATGTTTATCATTTTTCACGTTTAGGTTTTGACCTGTACCGCATTCACATCTGGGATACCGAAATAAGTGATGCAGAGGGGAATCTCTTACAAAATGAGCATCTTGATCATTTTGATTTCCTTATCAACGAACTTAAGCAACGCGGAATCAATTTCGTACTCACGCCCATTGCCTACTGGGGCGGTGGCTGGCCGGAACCCGATACCAAAACTCCCGGATTTTCTCATAAATACGGAAAAGAGGGCAGCCTCATCCATCCTGAAGCCATTAAAGCCCAGGAAAATTACCTTGCCCAGTTCCTGGAACACGTAAATCCTTACACCGGCATTGCTTATAAAGACGAGCCCAATGTAATTGCTTTTGAAGTCAGCAATGAACCGCACCACAGGGAGAGTCCGGAGAAAGTGCAGGAGTTCATTGAGAAAATGATCGCTTCAATGAGATCAACGGGAACTAAAAAGCCCATTTTTTATAACGTTACTCACAGCATTCAGTTGGCAGAGACCTACGCCAAAGCGGGCATTGACGGTGGGACTTTCCAATGGTATCCCACCGGACTTGGCTTTGGGAAGGAACTGGAGGGGAATTTGCTGCCAAACGTGAACAATTACGAAATCCCTTTTGAGGATGTATGGGAGGAATATGGGCTGGCAAAACTGGTGTACGAATTTGATGCGGCCGATGTTATGAAAAGCTATATGTATCCTGCCATGGCAAGAAGTTTCAGGCAGGCCGGCATCCAGATAGGCACCCATTTCGCCTACGATCCCACCTTCATGGCACCCTATAACACCGAATATGACACTCACTACATGAACCTCGCTTACACGCCATCAAAAGCCCTGGCGTTGATGATTAGCGGTGAGATTTTTCGTGAGTTGCCTGTAAATGCCAGGTTAGGAACATATCCTGCTAATCTTATCGGAAGTTTCAGCATAAACTATGAGAAAGATCTTGCTGAAATGAATTCCGAAGAAAAATTTATTTACACCAATACCACCGGAAGTCAGCCGAAAAATTTTAAAAAACTGAAGCAAATAGCAGGAGTTGGAAGTTCTCCTGTCGTAAAATATGAGGGGAAAGGAGCTTACTTTCTTGATAAGCTCGAAAAAGGTGTCTGGAGGCTTGAAGTAATGCCCGATGCTATTTTGGTTGAAAATCCCTTCGGAAATAACAGCCTTGACAAAACCCTGGCAGTGATAAATCATGCGGAATGGGAGATGAAGGTCACACTTCCCGAACTTGGGGCTGATTTTTCCATTAATGGTCTTAATTCCGGAAATGAAGTTTCCAAAAATGCTACTGAAAACGGATTTTCTGTAAAACCGGGTACTTACATACTTGTCAAAAATGGCAAAAAAAGCAGGTCTTCCTACAAAGGCTGGAGCGAAGGTGATCTGACTGCTTTTGTAGCACCTAAAACTACGGTAGACAAGACCTATTTGGTCCACGAGGCTGTTCCTACGCTTACTGAAGGCCTACCGCATCAAATTTCGGCTACTGTGGTGTCAAATTCCCCTGTTGAGAAGGTGGAGGCGTGGTTTAGGAACGGAAATACTTATGAAAGTGTGCAACTTCAGCATAAAGAGCCATATGGTTATGGTGCGACAGTTCCAGAAAAGTTGCTCAAAAATGGCATTTTAGAGTACCGTATCATCGTTACAACTCCTGAAGGCACCAATACTTATCCGGGAGGGCAAAAAGGGAATCCGGGCGAATGGGATTTTGACCCTGATGAGCCTTACAAAATTCGTGTGGTAGAAACTGAATCACCGGTTTACCTTTTCAATGCTTCGGAAGACAGCGAGAATATCGTGGCCCGATGGCTGCCAACTATTAATACAGTGCCTGCTGCTCATCCCGGAGAGGCTGAATTCAGGGTGAATGTAGAAAACCTGTTTGAAGTAGACCCTGAAAACACTGAAGCTGATGCCGTCTATGATTATTCTTTCAGGTATAATTTTAACCGGAAGGTACAGGGTAGGGAAGAGGCTTTGGAGGATAAAAAGCACCTGATCTTTAAAGGGAAGTCTCTGAATGATAAACCGGTGAAACTGCAGGTAGCCCTGGTCATGGATAACGGCAGGTCTTTTGGGAAAGTTATTGATCTTCAACCTCAAATGCAGGAATATGAAATAGATCTTTCTGAACTTCAGCCGGTGAAAACGGTTACCCTGCCCAGGCCTTATCCTTCTTTTTTACCGCTTTACCTGGAACATGATATTCAGGAAGAATTTGACCTCGAAGATGCTGAAAGTCTGCAGTTCTCCATAGGACCTGATCTTTCTGAATCTGAACAGCAGGAACAGCATGGGGTGGGGATTATTTCTGTTCGACTGGAGTAATTTTAGTGTTCAGTGATCAGTGATCAGTGATCAGTGTTCAGAAAATTGCGCCACGAATTCACGAATGATTTTCAGGTTTCACTCGAAGATGTCCCCTCCTTCGGAGGGGTGGCTGCAGGCCGGGGTGGGGTTAAGGATATGCCGCTCCTCTGGAGCTCACTCTTTTCTTGTCGTTAGTGCTATAAATATATCGCTTCTCTGGAGCTTAGGTAGATCCAAATTACAAGCACAAAATACCATTTTTAAGTCCCCTCCTTCGGAGGGGTGGCTGCAGGTCGGGGTGGGTTGCGAAGGACATGTCACTCCTCTGGAGCTCTATTTTTTCTTTGTTGTTTTGTGCTATAAATATATCGCTCCTCTGGAGCTTAGGAAGATCCAAAATTACAAGCACAAAATACCATTTTTAAGTCCCCTCCTTCGGAGGGGTGGCCGCAGGTCGGGGTGGGCTGGGAAGAACATGTTGCTCCTCTGGAGCTCTATTTTTTCTTTGTTATTTGTACTATAAATATTCGCTCCTCTGGAGCTAAACTGGGTTTTAATCCAGTAATTCAAACACATAAGCGCACACCAAGTTCCAATAAATTTAATATCTCCCTCCCTTTGAGAGGCTTGGGGTGGGGTGAGTGATCATATATCGCTCCTCCGGAGGGGTGGCCGCAGGCCGGGGTGGGGTTAAGGATATGCCGCTCCTCTGGATCTCACTCTTTTCTTGTGGTTAGTGCTATAAATATATCGCTCCTCTGGAGCTAAACTGGGTTTTAATACAGTAATTCAAGAACATAAGCGCACACCAAATTCTAATAGATTTAATATCTCCCCTCCCTTTGGGAGGGTTGGGGTGGGATTAGAGTTCCTGCAGGCCGGGGATGGGTTGCGAAGGACATGTCGCTCCTCTGGAGCTCTATTTTTTCTTTGTTGTTTTGTACTATAAATATTTCGCTCCTCTGGAGCTAAACTGGGTTTTAATACAGTAATTCAAGCACATAAGCGCACACCAAATTCTAATAGATATAATATCTCCCTCCCTTTGGAAGGGCTGGGATGGGATTAGAGTTCCTGCAGGTCGGGGTGGGCTGGGAAGAACATGTCGCTCCTCTGGAGCTCTATTTTTTCTTTGTTATTTGTACTATAAATATATCGCTCCTCTGGAGCTAAACTGGGTTTTAATCCAGTAATTCAAACACATAAGCGCACACCAAGTTTCAATAAATTTAATATCTCCCTCCCTTTGGGAGGCTTGGGGCGGGGTGAGTGATCATATATCGCTCCTTCGGAGCTCAAAAGATTCTTAGCACAAAATTTCAATTTTTAAGTCCTCTCCCTCGGAGGGGTGGCCGCAGGTCGGGGTGGGAAGGGAAAGATATATCGCTCCTCCGGAGTTGAACTAGTTGCAGCAAAATAAATAAAACACCAATAAACAAGAACCAAATTCCAATTTTTGAGTAGAGAGTGGAGAGTGGAAAGAGGAGAGTCGGGGCTAAAGTTTGCAGTCGGGAGGAGCTGCTTTACCCAATAAAAAAGGCCGGTCAAAATTTGATCGGCCTTTCTAATTTATTTCCGAAGAAATTATTTCATGATCGAATAAACTGCGTAACCTTCTTCGGGCGCTTGTATTGTTACAACGCCACTTTCGGTGGTTAGTGCGGTATATTCGGTATTGCCCGTATAATCCATTACTCTTTTAGAACTCCAGGTAGTCTCCACCGTGTGAGATTTCCGACCATTAGTAGAGAGATAAAGAAGAAGCCCTGGATTGCCATCGGTTCCTTTACGATGCATGATGTATTCATCGTTATCGGCAAAAAGCACTTCTACTTCTCCAGTTGCAATAGTATTGTTGATAAGGATCAACTGGTTCAGCTTTTCCTGAAATTGTTCATTCTCATAATCTGAGTAGAAAATGGTAGGGTAACCGGGGTGCGTAAGTATAAAAGCATAGGCCATCATCTTATTTTCAGCCGCAATCCTGTTATCTTCATGAGTATCTTTTTCGGTATCGTGATTCGCAGTAAATGTGACCGCTTTATCGGGATAATTTTGCCACACCATATCGCGCGTCAGGTAGGTGAGATCGTCATAACGATCAAGAGCTTCTTCGAGTTTGTAAAAGGTGGAAAAATCGAAGACCGAGATGCCTGTTTCTTCAATATATTTCTCAAGTACAGCAGGATTTCCATCCCACAGTTCGGCAACTCCAAATCCGCCTACAGATTCCATCCAGTCTTTCACCACCCATGGGGAAAAGCCTTTGACAAAATCAAAGCGCCAACCGTCAAAACCTACGGTGTTCTTATAGTATTTGGCTACCGAATTGTCATTCAGCCACAGCCAGTCCTGTACATGTTGTACATCGTGATCAAGATCCTGACCAAGGAAATACCCGCTGTCATATTCGCTGGTGTTGTTTGGATGAAAATCTTCCCAGGTGCGGTTAAACATTCCTGAGGCATTGCCGTGAGCTTCATCAAAAAGCGTGTAAGTAGAATCCTGAACGTAAGGGTTCCATTCTTTACCTCCTCCCGAGTTATGGTTAAGAACGATATCGGCAATTACTTCAATTCCGTTGCTGTGAGCCGCGGCAATTAGATTGTCGAGTTCTTCTCTGGAACCAAAACGGGTTTCGGTTGTTTCATGCTGAAAGTATTCTCCCAGATCATAATAATCTGAAGGGTCATAACCCATAGAATAGCCACCAGACTGCCCTTTTGAAGCAGGCGGAAGCCAAATACGGTCTATCCCTGCATTCGCCCAATCGTCAACTTTTTCAGTTAAAAGATCCCACCATTCATGTCTTGGCTCTACATCCCAATAAAAGGCCTGCATCATAACTCCGGTGCCGTTGTCATAATCTGCCAGGTTTATTGGCTGCGCCTCAACAGGAGGCGGGGTTACCGGTTCGCTTCCCGGATCTGGCTCTCCCGAATCATCATCTGAGGAACATGCGCCCAAAATGAGGAGTGAAAAGAGAAAAGGATACAAAAATTTGTTTTTCATATTTCTGGAATTAAATAAAAAAGGCTGCGCCAGGCAGCCTTTTTTTGGGTTTCTATTTCCTATTCGGCTGCTTCCTGCTCAATAAACAGGTAGCGTCCGGTAACATCGTTAAACCACACATTGTAGGTTCCGGCTTTAGAGACAATGATGTCATCACCTGTAGCCAAACCACTTGGGAAGTTTACTCCGCCACCCCAGCTAACACTCCAATCCTGGTTAGCTCTGAATTTTATTCCAGCTTCAGAAAGGACCACATCTTCTGTGAACCAAATGTGAGGATTAAAGGCTGACTTGGTAAGCAGAATGTCTGGAGTTGGGTTGTCATCACCAGGCCATCCAACTGTAGTTCCTGCTCCTACCAAACCTATCATTTCATAAGTCTTTTTATCGGCAGCATCTGGAGCTGGCTCTAAAGTGTAAGTAAGATCTTTTGTATTAACCACAACTGTGTAATATCCTTCTGCAGGAATTGTAATTCCGGCAGGATCTGGATCAGCTTCTGTTTCGCGATATGTTAAAACTCCTTCTTCAGATGAGCCATACTGTGGTGCCCACCCGGTTGTTTCTACAAATTTTAGTGCTCCGGCATTCAATTTACCAGTGTAGTAGTAAATATTAGCATTCTCTGCATCACGGAATAGAGGAGTATTGTTATTGTCCGGGTTCCATCCTGCAGCAGTAGCGTCACCAACCATATATAGGTTAATATACTCAGGTTCTGTAGGTACAACAATAGTGAAAGACTCAACTTCAGAAATGTGGGCCATTTCACCTGCAGTTCCAGGAGAAGCAACTACTCTTACGTAGACTGTGGTCATATCATTTTCATCCAGTTCAGTTTCTGCAATAAGTTTAATAAGTTGCTGTGCTGTGATGTCCAGATTATTAATTGAAGTACTACCTAAGGTTTCAGGTTTTTCAAAACCTTCGGTAAGTGCTCCCTGTACCTCATAGTTAATATTGGTAGAAACTTCTAAATCTACTTCATTCCACACAAACCTATCTACAACATCTCCAGGTTCCATTTCTGTAAGATCGTAAGTGGATGCAAAAGTATTTGTAAAGTGGATTCCCTCTGCATCGGGATTTGCGATGAATACCACATCATCATCACTCGAACAGGCGTTGAAACCTACAAGAGCGACAAAAGCTAATAGTACTATTGATAATTTTTTCATTGTTCTCATTTTATAAATAAGGTTAATATCCTGGGTTTTGTGTTAAGTTTGTGTTTACTCCTAGATCTGAAGCCGGAATAGGGAATAAGTTCCTGTAGGCGGCAGTTGTTGTTCCCTGCGGAACATCGCCTTTCCATGCCCAAACTGCATTCTCGGTAAAACGGTTGAAACGTATTAAGTCGGTTCTTCTGTGAGCTTCCCAATATAATTCCCTTCCACGTTCGTTGATAAGGAAGTTGTTGTTGATTGCACTTGCCGTAATAAGACCGTTACCTTCTCCATAAGCTCTTTCTCTTAATTCATTGATGTAATCTACCGCCTGTGCCATGTTTGTGTTGCTTCTAAAAGCAGCTTCGGCATACATGAGGTAAACGTCTCCAAGTCTAAACAAAGGGAAATCTGTATCTACATGCTCTCCGGTAGCATCGCTACCCTGGTTTCCATTAACATCTACGTTCTTAAATTTACCTACGGCATAACCATCTGCGAAGTTGCTTATGGTATTGACTTCAAGATTTTGACCTTCGGTGTAGAACATTTCTCTTTCATCTGCAGAATTGGCTCCATCAGGAAATAGGCTCACAAATTCGGGAGTAGTTCTTAGACCTGCCCATCCGGAGTTCACTCCAAATTCTTCAGGATCCATATCACCACCAATAGATGCGTGGATAATAAAGGTAAGTCCGCCATACGAATTTGTGTTAAGACCATCAAACCTGATAGGGAAAATGATCTCGTTTTGCGCACCGTTAACATCATTGTCGGCAAGGAAAAGCTTTTCATAATCGTCTACAAGTGTGTATCCTGCATCTATAACTTTTTGGGTATAGGTAAGTACCTCACTATATCGTGGGGTACCAGTGTACACTTCGGCATTCAGGTAAAGTTTGGCTAATAGTGTCCAAACAGCAGCCTGGTCTGCACGGCCATACTCATTCTGGCCTGCGGCTACTACTTTACCTTCAATGTCAAGTAGTTCACTCTCAATGTAGTTGAATAGATCTGCTCTCTGGATTTGCTCCGGAAGAAAGGCCCCTACGGGACTGTCTTCGTTGATGAATGGAGGATTTCCATAAAGATCCATAGCATGATAGTAACTCAATGCTCTAAGGAATCTTGCCTCTGCTCTAAATTGCTGAACTTCGGCCATTTGAGATTCATCAATTCCATTGGCGCTTAAATTCGCATCGCTTGACTGGCGTATGTATTCGTTAGCCTGTGCAATTTGATACATAATCCTGGAGTACATGGTACGAATAAATTCGTTACCTGAAGTCCAGTTTTGTCCATGTAAGTCGGCAATAGTACCGTCATTCCAGCCTATTAAGGCTTCATCTGTAGGTAATTCCTGTAGCATCCAGTAGAGACGCAGGTACTGTGAAAATCCTTCGTCTAACCCTAAAAGGTCGGGATTCCCTGCAGGGCCTTCCTGCCCACTCACAGCAAGACCGGCATAAAGTTTAGCCAGGAACTGTTTATAAGCAGCCGAATCATTTAGCAGTTGACCCGGTACTTCCCTGTTGTCTTCGGGCTGTAGATCTAATTCACTCTCACAAGACCCCAGAATAGTAACGCTGAGGAAGATGAGAAAGAATGATTTTATTTTATTGTTCATATTCATAGTTTTTTAATTCTCTAAAAAGTAAGATTAAGACCTAAAGTATACGTTCTTGGTCGTGGATAGAAGTTGTTATCTATTCCGCCAGAGATCTCAGGGTCAAGACCGTCATAATCTGTAATGGTCAATACATTGGTTGCGGTTAAAGAAGCACGGAAGTCTACCTTTTCACCTGCAATTAAGTATCCAATAGACACGTTGTCAAGCTTCACAAAATCTGCACTTTGAACATAGTAATCTGAGAAGAATTGACTTTCATTGAAGTCTGTTTCCAGAACGTTTGAGTTAAAGTTTGAATAGTAAGGCTGTGGAGTAACAGTTCCCGCTCCTCTAAATCCGGTAGCAGACTGCATGTTGTTGTACATGTAACCTCCAAAACTTCCTCTCCAGGTAAAACTGAAGTCGAAATCCTTATAGTTGAAGTTACTGCTTAAGCCCATATAGAAGTCTGGGGAACCTTTTTTGTATGGTTGACGATCGCTTTCAGTAATGGTATTGTCTCCATTCACATCAACATATGCACCTTCAATTGGTTCTCCATTTGGATCATAAACCTGTCTGTAGACAAAGAAAGTAGTTGGGTCAATGCCTTTTTTCCAGATCTGGATCATGTTACCAACTCCTCCACTAATTTCTCCTTGTGGTATAAAGAAGTTTGGATCTTCTCCCAATGATAGTTTTGTAATTTCAAGATCCTGGAAGGTGATGTTGTAGTTAACAGACCAGTTCATCTTGTCTGACCGGATCAAATCTCCGTTCAGTCCAATTTCAAGACCTTTACTCACAGTTTCTCCTACGTTAGTGATCAATCTGTCAGAAAGGTTAGCACCGGCAGGAACTGGTACTTCCGCCAACAGGTTCTCGGTAGTTCTGTGGTAGGCATCTACACTACCTGATAAACGATCATTAAAGAGTCCGAAGTCAATTCCTACGTTATAGGTTTGTAATTCTTCCCATTGAAGATCTTTGTCATATTCTTCTGGTCTAAGGGTTTGATAGAAACGATCACCAAACTGGTAGCTGGCACCTCTTTCACTCGGTGTATAGATACCCATATAGCCATAGTTAGGACCAATCTCCTGGTTACCTGTTACCCCATATCCTGCTCTTAATTTTAATTCTGAAAGTACGCCTGAATCTTTAAGAAAGTCTTCATTGTTGACTTTCCAACCTAGAGAGACAGCAGGGAAGGAGCTCCATCGGTTATCTTCACTAAACCTGGAAGAACCGTCCATACGATAGCTACCTGAAATCAGGTACTTGTCGTCAATGTCAAAACTTGCTCTTGCAAAGTAAGATTCAAGGGCATTCCTGTCAATTGTGATTGGATTTAGCACCCAGTTTCCTTCTACGGCAGCATCGGTATATCTCTGCTGGCTGGAGATAAAGAACTCCTGGTAAGAATGTCCTACTGTGAAATCAAAAGCAGTGCTTAAAGATTCAACATAAGGCTTATAGTTGAAATAGAAATCCAGTAACTGGTTTCTGTTCATTCCCCAGTAAATCTCTTCATCGGCGATATCCTGAAGTACAACTGCAGAAGTTGTAGGGCGTATGTTAAAACCGTCATTTTCAGAATAATCAACTCCTGCATTTAAATTGAACTTTAGATCGTCAATTAATGGGATTCTATAATCTATGTTGAAGTTTGTGATCAAACGTTTGGTTTTCCCTTCATCTTCCCGTTGCAGTAAAAGTGCTACAGGATTTCGGGTAGCTTGTTGTAAAGCAACTCCTTTGTTGTTCGTCCACTCATAGAAACCTCCATAGCGACTGTTTTCATCATAAACAGGCTTGGTAGGATCAAAGTTTACTGCGGCACCAATAGCCCCTTCATCAGCAAAATCATTTTGGTCAATACTTCCCTTAGCGGTAAGTGTAAGTTTAAGATCATTGTCAAGAAGATCGTAATTGAACGCAGTGTTCAACGCATTTCTCTCATAAGCATCTGTTCTTAAGACCCCGGTTTGAGAAGTGTGGTTGAAGTTCACTCTGTAGTAAAAATTCTCAAGACCCTGTGAAACTGTAAGGTTGTGAATTGCACCTACCGAAGTCTGGTAGATCTCATCCTGCCAATCTGTACTGGCATCACCTAAAAGACCCACATCGGTACCAGGAGTAGTTTCAATGAGGTTTCTAAACTGCTCAGCGTTTAGAACATCAACTGTTTCTACTACTTCTCCAACAGAAGCTTTAAGGTCATACTCAAACTTAAGGTCTGAGTTCTTTTTACCTTTTTTAGTAGTGATAAGAATTACACCGTTAGAGGCCCGTGAACCGTAGATGGCAGTTGCCGAAGCATCTTTAAGTACTACGAAATCCTGGATCTCATTAGGGTTAATTGCGTTCAACTGGTTTCTTACACCCTGTACACCTCTTTGATCTAGAGGTACACCGTCAACCACTATAAGTGGTGAGTTGTTGGCTGATAAAGATGAACCACCACGAATTCTTATCTCGGTGCCCCCACCGGGCGCACCACTACCAGAGGTAATTTGAACCCCGGCCGATTTACCCTGAATCAACTGTTCAGGAGAGACAATGGCTCCCTGGTTAAAGTCTTCGGTGGAAATTTGTTGAACGGCACCGGTAGCATCCTGCCTTCGCGTGGAACCGTATCCAATTAGAACTACTTCTTCAAGTATAGCTGTATCGGGGGCAAGTTGTACGTTTATTGTTTCCTGCCCGGTAAAAGGAATTTGCTGGGGAGTAAATCCAATATATGATATCACTATCACGTCATCAAGATTCACCCCGTCAAGTGTGTATTCCCCGTCAAAATTTGTAGTGGTACCGGTTGTGGTACCTCTAATTACTATGTTAGCACCCGGAATGGGCATCCCGGTATCCCTTTCGGTAATAATACCGCTAACAGTGGATTGAGCAAAAAAGCTCATTGGCATCAATAACATGAGCAATGTGCTTTTAATAAATGTTCTCATAAATTTGCTTTGTTAGGTTTTACTTATTTTAACCCTATATTTCTACTTTCCGGGAATAAAAGTAGGTATTCTAAAAGGATCTACAGGTATTAAATAAAACCGCAAACCCCTCGAAAACGATTTCGTGTTGAAAACTTTATCATAATCATAATTTAACAGTAAAATATAATAGATTTGCCATTTTTAACTCGTCTCGAATTTTGATCCCCTAAATATGAAACCAAAACTTACCCTTAAGCAGATTGCTCGTGAACTTGACGTATCTGTCTCCACAGTCTCTAAAGCCTTACGCGACAGTCCCGAAATAAGTGACGATACGAGACAAAAAATACAGGCTTTTGCCAAACTCTATAACTATAAGCCTAATAATATAGCCTTAAGTCTAAAGAACCGAAGGACTAAGACCATTGGCTTGGTTTTGCCCGAAATAGTTCATGATTTCTTTGCTACTGTAATTAGTGGGGTTGAAGAGGTAGCCAACAAGCGGGGATATAACGTTCTCATCTGTTTATCAAACAATTCCTTTGATAGGGAGGTGATAAATATGGAGATGCTGGCTAACGGGAGTATAGATGGTTTTATTCTTTCTGTAGCCAAAGAGACTCAGCAAAAGGGAGATTATCACCATCTTGAAGAAGTTATTAATCAGGGAATGCCGGTGGTGATGGTAGACAGGGTGGTGAATGACATTATATGTGATAAGGTGATCATAGATGACAGCGACGGGGCCAGGGATGCTGTTCAACATCTTATTGATAATGGCTGCCGAAGAATTGCTCTTATCACTACGGTTGATTATATAAGCGTGGGTAAACTTCGAACTGAAGGCTACCTAAGAGCACTCCGCAATAATGACCTTACTGCTGAAGAAGATCTTATTCTGAAAATTGAAGATGTAGATAACAGTCATGAAGAGATCGCTCAATTCCTGAAAGACCGAAAATTTGACGGGGTATTTGCAGTTAATGAGCAATTTGCTACAAGTGCAGTTAAGGCCTTAAAAGATCAGGATCTATCTGTGCCTGAAGATGTGCTTGTTCTCAGCTTTTCTGACGGAGAACTCTCGCGCAGGTTTATTCCGACTTTGAGTACCGTAAACCAACATGGGGCCGAAATGGGTGCAAAAGCCGCCGATTTGCTTCTTGACAGGATCGAAAAAGCTACTACAGAAGAAAAATTCCAAACCACCATAGTGAAAACCAGTCTTATAGAACGGGAATCTACACAAAACAGAAAAATGCCGGCCGTTTAATATTTTTATTATCTTTGCCGGGATTTTATATCAGAACTTATATTTCTACTTTCCTTTAATAAGTTTTGATAAGTCTAAACAGCTTATCGTAATCAAACAATACGATAATGCAAAAACGCACCTTGAGTTTTTGGGAGATCTGGAACATGAGTTTTGGATTTCTGGGCATACAACTTGGCTTTGCCCTACAAAACGCCAATGCAAGTAGAATTCTGCAAATTTTTGGAGCCGATGTTCATGAACTGTCATGGTTCTGGCTTGTGGCCCCTATAACCGGACTCATAGTCCAACCTATTATTGGTTACTACAGTGACCGAACCTGGACCAAATTAGGGCGGCGACGGCCTTTTTTTCTTACCGGTGCCTTAATGGCAGCAGCAGGTTTGATCTTAATGCCTAATGCCGATCTTTTTATTGCCATTCTTCCATCTCTCTGGATTGGTGCCGGGATGCTCTTTGTAATGGATGCATCCTTCAACATCGCCATGGAACCCTTTAGGGCTTTGGTGGCCGATAATCTTCCTTCAGACCAGCGCACGCTGGGCTTTAGTGTTCAAACAGTTTTAATTGGAATTGGAGCTGTAGTAGGTTCCTGGTTGCCTTACGTTCTTGCCAACTGGTTTAACATTAGCAATCGTGCTGTGGCCGGGGAAGTACCATTGCACCTTTTGCTCTCTTTTGTTATAGGAGCTGCGATCCTGGTAATTAGTATTCTCGTTACAGTCTTCACCACCAAGGAATACTCTCCCGAAGAACTTGAAAAAATGGATGATCACGTTTCCGAAGATGAAGTGGAAACTGAAAAGAAATCCAGTCTGTTAGACATTTTTACCGATTTCAAAAACATGCCATTCACTATGCGCCAGCTTGCCTGGGTACAGTTCTTTTCATGGTTTGGCCTTTTTGGAATGTGGGTGTTCTCAACACCGGCAATAGCACATCATATATATGACCTGCCACTTTCAGATAACAGCAGTGAAACTTACCAGGATGCCGGGGACTGGGTGGGAGTATTATTTGGAGTCTATAATGCAGTTTCGGCAGTCTTTGCCTTTTTCCTTCCTGCAATTGCACTAAAAATGGGTAGAAAAACCACCCACATGTTCTCTCTCGTTTTGGGAGGCCTGGGGCTGCTGTCTATATATATAGCTCCTAACGAATATTGGTTGTTGCTTTCTATGGTAGGAGTTGGAATTGGCTGGGCAAGTATTCTTGCAATGCCTTACGCAATACTGGCAGGATCAATTCCGCCGAGAAAAATGGGAGTCTATATGGGGATCTTTAACTTCTTTATTGTTATTCCCCAAATTATTAATGCCTTAATAGGAGGTCTCATGGTAAAATACCTTTATGATGGAGATCCTATTTATGCCCTGGTGACCAGTGGTGTAGCCTTTCTTATAGCCGCCGCATTATGTGTGAGGATTCACGATGTGGATGAACCGGTAGTAGTAAAAAAAGTTTAAAAAAAATGATGAAGAATTCAAAAGGAATAATATTCGACCTGGACGGAGTAATAGTTGATACCGCAAAATTTCATTACCTGGCGTGGAGAAAGATGGCCAATGATCTGGGTTTTGATATTACACTTGAACAAAATGAACAGTTAAAAGGAGTGAGTAGAGTACATTCCCTTGAGCAAATATTGGGCTGGGGGAATAAAACGGTAAGCGAGAGTGAATTTGAACGCCTCATGACCTCCAAAAATGAAGATTACCTGGCAAGGATCGCCCACATGGATGAGGCCGATCTATTACCGGGAGTAAAAAAAGTACTGGATTATTTAACCGAAAATAATATTCCATTTGCCCTGGGCTCGGCGAGTAAAAATGCCCGTCCTATATTAAAAGGGCTGGATATTGAAAAGAGGTTCACGGCTATTGTTGATGGAAATGATGTGACTAAAGCCAAACCCAATCCCGAAGTCTTTTTAATTGCTGCTGAAAAACTCGGAATGGCGCCCGAAGACTGCATTGTCTTTGAAGATTCTGTTGCAGGTGTTGAGGCAGCTAACGTGGCCAGAATGATAAGCATAGGAATAGGAGATAGTGAAAGATTAAAACAAGCGGATTATAATTTCGCCGATTTTACCGAAATAGATATTGATTTTATAGAAAAAATACTTAGAAAGTAAAGAAATGAATCAGGATTATATAAAACCGAATAACTGGTCAATTCTGGAAGAGGGATTTGATGCAGGGAGAGTAGAGTCTTCAGAAAGTCTTTTTAGCATTGGAAACGGAGCTATGGGACAAAGAGCAAACTTTGAAGAATATTACTCCGGGAGTACTTTTCAGGGAAGCTATATAGCAGGAGTTTACTACCCCGACAAAACTAAAGTGGGCTGGTGGAAGAACGGTTATCCCGAATATTTTGCCAAAGTTTTAAATGCCCCCAACTGGATTGGGATCAATGTGTTTATCAATGAGGAAGCTCTCGATCTTGCTACTTGTAAGGAGGTAAGAGATTATCGCAGGGAACTCAACATGAAAGAAGGCTGGTATGAACGTAGTTTTACTGCGGTTATGCCTAATGATCTTGAGGTGGAGGTGAAGGTGATCAGGTTCCTTTCTCTAAAAAGAAACGAACTTGGTGCGATCAACTATGAAATTCAGGTAAAAAACAGTGACGCAACTGTCATTTTTGAGCCCTATCTTGATAGTGGGATCACCAATGAAGACGCCAATTGGGAAGAGAAATTTTGGAAGACACTGGAAGTTAAATCCATAGATCAACAGGGATTCATTACCGCTAAGACTTTAAAAACTGAATTTCATGCTACTGCTTTCATGCAGTCTCTTCTTTTTAAAGAAGGAAAAAAGGTAAATGCAGAACCTTCCGAAGTTAACTTTGATGAAAAAGTGATCTTCAGGTACACTACTGAAGCCAAAAAGGGTGAGAAAATTGCTCTTCACAAATTCGCAGGTTATGTTACCGATATGAATCACGATCGTGACCATCTTGTCAATACTGCCACAAATGTTCTTGATGCTGCGGTTGAAGCCGGATTTGAAAAGTTGCTCGGCGAACAAAAAGAAGCCTGGGCTTCTATCTGGGAAACTGCCGATATCGCTATCCAGGGTGATGTGAAAGCCCAACAGGGAATCAGGTTCAATATCTTCCAGCTTAACCAGACTTACCTTGGCGAAGATGCTCGCCTCAATATTGGTCCTAAAGGTTTTACTGGCGAAAAATATGGAGGTAGTACTTATTGGGATACCGAAGCCTATTGTATTCCTTTCTACATGGCTACAAAAGATCAGCATGTAGCAAGAAATCTCCTTACTTATAGATATAACCAACTGGACAAGGCCATTGAAAATGCTGAAAAATTAGGCTTTTCTAATGGAGCGGCACTCTATCCAATGGTTACTATGAACGGGGAAGAGAGCCATAATGAATGGGAGATCACCTTCGAAGAGATTCACCGGAATGGTGCTATGGTGGTAGCTATTAAGAGGTATGCAGACTATACCGGGGACTTTAGTTATATCCCCGAAAAAGGACTTGAAGTAATGATCGCTATTGCAAGATTTTGGCAACAGCGCGCAAACTACAGCACAAAAAGAGATAAATACGTAATACTGGGTGTCACCGGCCCTAATGAATATGAGAACAACGTAAACAATAACTGGTATACCAATTACCTGGCTAAATGGTGTATAGATTATTGTATGGAAAGTCTTGAAAAGGTTAAATCTGAATATGCTTCAGATTATGAAAGGTTAATGGCTAAGACCGCCCTTTCTGCTGAAGAATTAGCCGAATGGAAAGAAGTTTCAGAAAAGATGTATTTCCCTTATTCCGAAGAGTATAAAGTATTCTTACAACAGGATAGTTTCCTAGATAAGGAGATCATTCCGGTATCCGAGTTACCTAAATCTCAGCGTCCGATTAATCAGAAATGGAGTTGGGACAGAATCCTGCGCTCGTGCTATATCAAGCAGGCCGATGTGTTGCAGGGGTTCTATTTCTTTGAAGAGCATTTTTCAAAAGAAGAGCTTGAAAAGCATTTTGATTTTTATGAGCCCCTTACCGTTCATGAATCTTCCCTTTCGCCTTGTGTTCACAGTATACAGGCTGCGGCTTTAGGAAGAATGGAGCAGGCTTACGAATTCTACCTTAGAACCTCAAGGCTCGATCTTGACGACTATAACAATGAAGTGAAAGAGGGCTGTCATATTACAAGTATGGCCGGTACCTGGATGAGCATCGTTGAAGGTTTCGGCGGAATGCGGGTGCTGGACGGTGCATTGTCGTTTAATCCGCAAATTCCTGAAGGCTGGGAAAGCTTCTCGTTCAAGCTCAACTTCAGAAATCAAATCTTAAAAATTAACGTGGCACCAGGCAAAACAAGTTTCTCACTTGAAGGTGATGAACCCCTGGAGATCCTGGTAAAAGGAAAACCGGTTAAAGTTGAACCCAGTGTGCCTGTCACAGTTTAAAATATCAATATAATGAAGAAGTTTTTTTTCCTCTTTTTATTTCTGGTTAGTGTCTCGTTGAGTGCACAAATAGAAAAGGTTGAACCGCCATTCTGGTGGAGCGACATGAATTATTCTGAAGTTCAGTTAATGTTCTACGGAAAAAATATTGCTGAATATACCATTTCTGCCCCCAAAGAAATGGTGATTAGCAATGTGAGAAAAACCGAAAATCCGAATTACGTTTTTGTGACCGTGCAAACTGAAGATCTTGCGCCGGGTAACTACAACATCAGGTTTTCCAAAAAGGGGAAAAAAAGCTTCACTCATAGTTATGAGCTAAAGGAGCGGGAACAGGGATCGGCACTTAGAGAAGGTTTCGATGCGTCAGACGCTATTTACCTTATCATGCCCGACAGGTTTGCCAATGCCGATCCTTCTAATGACTCAGATCCTAAACTCCAGGAGAAAGCAGACAGAAGCAATCCCGGAGGCAGGCATGGTGGCGATATAGAAGGTATCATCAAGAACCTCGATTATTTAGAAGACCTTGGTGTTACTGCAATATGGAGTACGCCTTTGCTTGAAGATGATGATTCTGCTTATTCTTATCATACCTATGCACAAAGTGATGTTTACAAAGTAGATCCGCGTTATGGAACTAATGAAGATTATCGACGCCTGGCTACCGAAATGGAAAAGCGCGATATGAAGTTGATCATGGATTATGTGACCAATCACTGGGGCGCAGAGCACTGGATGATCAAGGATTTGCCGACTTATGACTGGGTGCACCAATTTCCCGGCTATAAGAATTCAAACTACCGCATGACCACCCAATTTGATACCCACAGCTCAAAAGTGGATACAGAATTAAATGAGAACGGCTGGTTTACATCTACCATGCCCGATCTTAATCAAAGTAACCCGTTGGTGCTGAATTACCTTATCCAAAATGCCATTTGGTGGATAGAATATTCAGGTTTGGATGGTTTTAGAGTAGACACCTATTCTTATAATGAGAAGGAAGGTATTTCTAAATGGACTAAAGCAATAATGGATGAATATCCAAATTTCAACATTGTAGGAGAGGTTTGGATGCACGATCAGGCGCAAATTTCATACTGGCAAAAAGATTCTCCTGTTGGAGCTATTCAAAGCTATAATTCCTACCTGCCATCAGTAATGGATTTCACGCTTCACGATGCTATCATGGTGATGTTCAATGAAGATGAACAAAGCTGGGCAGATGGTATGGTAAGGGCTTATGACAATTTTGCCAACGACTTTCTTTACAATGACATTTACAATCTTTTAGTGTTTGCGGCCAACCACGATACCAACCGTATTAATGAAGAGTTTGACGGAGATGTAGATAAATACAAACTCGCCATGACGCTTATTTTAACCACTCGTGGCATTCCACAGTTATATTATGGAGATGAGATTGGTATGCGCGGCGACAAACCTGCAAAAGGAGATGCCGATATTCGCAGGGATTTCCCCGGAGGCTGGGCTGGAGATGAGCAAAATGCTTTTACTGAAGCCGGAAGAACCGAACAACAGAATGAATACCATTCGTTCACCAAAAAACTGCTGAATTACCGTAAGTACAACGAGGTAATTCATACCGGAAAGTTGTTGCAGTACGCTCCAAACAACAATGTTTACGTTTACTTCAGGTATAACGAAAATGACAGGGTAATGGTGGTGATCAACAACAATCCTGAAGCTCAAACCCTTGATCTTACTCGTTTTGCTGAAGGTTTGGCTGGCGCAACTTCAGGAAAAGATATTATTTCGGGAGAGCAGCTCTCTCTTGATCAGGATCTTGAAGTTTCAGGAAAATCCTCTCTTGTACTTGAACTAAAATAATCATGATAAACTCCCTGCTGAAAGACCTCTCTAAAATGGCATTTTTGAATGTCCTTCTTTTGATGTCTTTCTCTTTATTCGCTCAAAACCCGGAAAGAATTTTCCGGGAAGTAGCGAAAACCGAATCGGGCGTTGAGGTATCAACAACTGACGGTAAATACATCTTCAAGTATTTCACTCCCGAGATCGTTGAGACTGCCTTTATTCCTTCGGGAGAAGATTATATGGAGAAATCGCACGCCGTGGTGCTTGAGCCACAGGCGGTTAATTTTACTGTTTCCGAAGAAAAGGAATCCGTTCTTATTGATTCTGAAGGTCTTGATATTGTGGTGTCAAAAATGCCATTTCAGGTCACCTATTTTTTTGAAGGAGAAAAGGTGATTTCAGAAAAAACAGGTTATTCAAAAGGAGAGGAGCTTGAAAAGATAGATTTCAACCTTACCGAAGCCGAAGTGTTGATGGGTGGTGGCGCCCGTGCCCTGGGAATGAACAGGCGTGGGAATAGGCTGGAGCTGTACAACAGGGCGCATTACGGCTACGAGACCAAAAGTGAGCTGCTCAACTTTACATTGCCCGTGGTGCTGTCTTCAGAAAAGTACCTTTTGCACTTTGATAATGCACCTATCGGCTTTCTCGACCTGGACAGCAACTATAGCAATACCCTTAGCTATGAAACAATTGGCGGGAGAAAGACTTACCAGCTGGTGGTGGGAAAAAGCTGGGAAAATATTGTTGGTAATTACACCTTATTAACCGGGAGGCAGCCGTTGCCGCCGCGGTGGGCGCTGGGGAATTTTTCAAGCCGTTTTGGCTATCATTCCCACAGGGAAGTGGAGGAAACCATTGAGAAATTTAGGGAAGAAGAAATTCCGGTAGATGCCGTGATCATTGATCTCTTCTGGTTTGGGCATGAAATTACCGGAACTATGGGAAATCTCGAATTTGTAACCGATTCTTTTCCGAATCCTGAAGAAATGATGCACAACCTGGCACAAGACGGGGTAAAAACCGTTCTGGTGACCGAACCTTTTATTCTCACCACGTCAAACCGTTGGGAAGAAGCTGTGAAAAATGACGTTTTAGCAAAGGATTCCCTCGGAAACCCTTTTACCTATGACTTTTACTTTGGAAACACCGGCTTAATTGACATTTTTGAGCCCGGGGCACAAAAGTGGTTCTGGAATATTTATAAGGAGCTCACCCAGATGGGTGTTGGCGGCTGGTGGGGCGACCTGGGAGAACCCGAACTTCATCCTGAAGATCTTATACACGCGACGGGCACTTCAAATGAAATGCACAATATTTACGGGCATTACTGGGCCAAATTAATACATGAAGGTTATGAAAATGCCTTTTTAGACCAGCGACCGTTCATATTAATGCGCGCCGGGGCTGCAGGGTCACAGCGCTTCGGATTAATGCCATGGTCTGGCGATGTGAACAGGAGCTGGGGCGGCTTAAAACCACAGCCTGAAATTTCACTACAAATGGGATTACAGGGACTCGCCTATATGCACTCCGATCTCGGCGGATTTGCAGGTGATAACCTGAATAACGAGTTGTATGTGAGATGGTTGCAGTACGGGATTTTTCAGCCGATTTACCGGCCACACGCTCAGGAAGAAGTGCCTTCAGAACCTGTTTTTAGAGAACAACGCACCAAAGAACTGGCTAAAAAAGCGATCGAACTCCGTTACAAACTCCTGCCTTATAATTACACCCTCGCTTTCAGAAACTCTACCGAAGGATTGCCGCTTATGCGACCTCTGTATTTTGAAGAACCGGATAACTTCAGGCTTTACTCGGTTGCAGGTACTTACCTGTGGGGTAAGAACTTCTTGATTTCGCCTGTACTTCAGGAGAATATTAAAGAACAGGAGGTATATTTTCCGAAGGGATCTAACTGGTTCGACTTTTATTCAGGAAAGAAATATTCCGGGGGCAGTACGGCTACAATTCAGCTGGAAGAAGAATATATCCCAACTTTTGTAAGAGGCGGCGCCTTTATTCCCATGGCAAAACCTATGCAAACCACGCAGAATTTTTCCGCAGAAGATGTAGAGCTACATTACTTTTATGACAGGGAAGCAGGTGAAACTGAAGACATCCTTTATCATGATGACGGTAAAACTCCCGAAACTTTTGTGACGGGGGAGTACGAGCTTCTTTATCTAAAAAGCCGAAAAGAAGGCAATAAACTACAGCTTAGCATTTCAAAAAAGCCCGGCAAAGAGGAGAAATCTTCAGAATTCAAAGAAATAGATCTCATCATTCACAATTTGCAGCGCAAGCCAAAAGAGATACTGGTAAGCGGGAAAAGAATCCCTTTCGAATACCAGGCAAACGAGCAACGGGCTGTGATACCCGTGGCTTTAAAAGAAAATAATACAACCCTTACATTTATTAATTAAACCTTTTCACATGAAAAAAATTTCAATTTTATTACTGGGCATATTAACCCTGGCTTCCTGTAAAAATGAGCCGGAGCAGGGTGCAACCGAAGTTCAGGAGGAGCAGAGCATTGCGCCTGTTGACAACGAGACTTTGGAGTCGGCAGTGATCTACGAAGCCAACATACGACAGTATTCTCCCGAAGGTACTTTTGATGCTTTTACACAAGACATTCCGCAGCTAAAAGATTTAGGAGTGAAAGTTATTTGGTTAATGCCAATTTACCCAATTTCTGAAGTGCGAAGAAAAGCTACCGGCGATTTAAGTATCGAGGATATTGAAGATCCTGAAGAAAGAAAGAAATACCTCGGAAGTTATTATGCTATTGCCGATTATACTGATGTAAATCCTGAATTTGGGACTAAAGAAGATCTTGATGAGCTGGTAAAAACTGCACATGAGAACGGCATGTATGTTATTCTTGACTGGGTGGCAAACCACACAGGATGGGACCACTCATGGCTTGAAGAGCATCCAGATTTCTACACTCAGAATGACAAGGGAGAGCCTGTAGATCCTTTAAATCCTGAAACGGGAGAATCCTGGGGATGGACAGATGTAGCCGATCTTAACTACGATAATAAAGAACTTTGGGAGGCCATGACTGCCGAAATGAAGTACTGGATCGATGAGCACAATATTGACGGTTTTAGGGCCGATGTTGCCGGGGAAGTACCAACCGAATTCTGGGACCAGGCAGTGCCTAAACTTCAGGAAACAAAGCCGGTTTTCATGTTGGCAGAGTCTGAAGATAAAGATTTGTTCCACAATGCGTTTGACATGGGTTACAATTGGGAAGGTCATCATTTAATGAACCAAATGGCCCAGGGAGAAGTAACTGTTGAGGCATGGGATGCGTACATGAAAAAGATAGATACTACTTATCAACAGGATGATTACCTCATGAACTTTGTGACCAACCACGATGAGAATTCCTGGAACGGTACAGTGCGCGAAAGAATGGGAGATGCTTCCGAAGCTATGGTAGCTCTTACTTACACTCTTCCCGGTATGCCTTTGATCTACAGCGGGCAGGAATATGATATGGACAAGAGGTTAAGGTTCTTTGAAAAAGACACTATTTCCAAAACCAAAGGAACTATGTGGCCACTACTCGAAAAACTGGGACAGCTTAAAGCTACAAATGAAGCGCTTCACGGTGCAAAAGAGGCAGCAGGTTATAACCGCCTGCAAACTTCGGCTGACAAACAGATTTTGGCTTTTGAGCGGGAAAATAATGGAGAGAAACTGGTTTATATAGCAAACCTTTCAGATAAACCGGTGGATTTCACCGTTGAGTTGGAAAATGAACTGCAAGTTAATTTTGGGAAAAAAGATTTTAAAACGCAGAAAAATGACCAATATCATTTCGGCCCATGGGAATATGTAATATTAGCAGATAATTAATAAATAGCCCAAAAAAATATAAAAAAGCCTCAAAAATGGGGCTTTTTTCTTTTTTATTAACCGAAAACGTTTGAGAAGTTTAATACATTAGGTTATCTTATATAATTGAAATAGCTTTACATGGATGTTAGAGAATATTAAAAAAATCGGGGTTTTAACTTCGGGAGGCGATGCTCCCGGAATGAATGCAGCAATTAGAGCTGTGACCCGAAGCTGTGCTTACTACGATATAGAGTGTATAGGAATTTACAGAGGCTATCAAGGTCTTATTGAAGGGGAGTTTGAGGTGCTCACTGCCCGCTCTGTAAGAAATGTCATCAACAAAGGTGGAACCTTTCTCAAATCTGCCCGGTCCCAGGAATTCAGGACCAAAGAGGGTCGCGTAAAAGCTTTTGAGAAATTACAGGAAGCCGGGATTGATGCGCTTGTGGTTATTGGCGGAGACGGTACTTTTACCGGTGCCATTCACCTACAGGAAGAACACAATATCCCCATTGTAGGAATTCCCGGAACTATTGATAACGATATTAACGGGACCGATTATACCATTGGTTACGATACGGCTTTGAATACTGTGGTTGACGCTATTGACAAAATACGTGATACCGCCAGTTCTCATGACCGTCTTTTCCTTGTTGAAGTAATGGGCCGCGATGCCGGCGACATAGCTTTAAACAGTGGGATAGGAGCCGGGGCCGAAGAGATCCTTATTCCTGAAGAAGATATGGGAATTGACAGGATGATGGAATCCCTCATGAAAAGCCGGAAATCCGGTAAAACCTCCAGTATTATCGTTGTAGCCGAAGGTGAAAAAAGTGGAAAGAACATTTTTGAACTTGCCGAATTTATAGGCGAAAACCTCACAGGCTATGATATTAGGGTATCTGTATTGGGCCACATGCAAAGAGGTGGTGCACCAAGTTGCTACGACCGGGTACTTGCAAGTAAACTGGGCGTAGGTGCCGTTGAAGCCATCCTGAGGGGAGAAAGTGGCGTCATGGTAGGAATAACCAATAAAATTGTAACGTCGGTGGACTTTGAAGTTGCCATTAAAGGCCGAAGGCCACTAGATAAAGAATTAAGAAGGGTGTTGAATATCACCACCGTATAATTTAAATTAAATTCAAATATTATGAGTACTAAAATAGGAATAAACGGATTTGGTCGAATTGGAAGGATCGCTTTTAGAATTGCCAGCGCAAGAGAAGATGTAGAAGTTGTGGGAATTAACGACCTGCTTGATGTAGACCATCTTGCATATCTTTTAAAATATGACTCAGTTCACGGAAACTTTAATGGTACTGTGGAAATTGATGGTGGTAATCTTGTTGTGAACGGTAAAACCGTGCGTATTACTGCCGAAAAAAATCCTGAAGATCTTAAATGGGACGAAGTTGGTGCCGAGATCGTTATGGATTGTACTGGTATTTTCACTACTAAAGATACTGCAGCAAAACACCTTACTGCAGGTGCTAAAAAAGTGGTGATCTCAGCTCCTTCAAAAGATGCTCCAATGTTCGTGATGGGTGTTAACCATCAGGATATCACAGCAGATGATAAAGTTGTTTCAAATGCGTCATGTACAACCAACTGTCTTGCTCCATTAGCTAAGATCGTTGACGATGAGTTTGGTCTTGTAGAAGGTCTTATGACAACAATTCACGCTACTACAGCTACTCAAATGACAGTAGATGGTCCTTCCAGAAAAGACTGGAGAGGTGGTAGAAGTGCTTTGATCAACATCATCCCATCATCTACCGGAGCAGCTAAAGCTGTTGGAAAAGTAATTCCAAAACTTGACGGGAAACTTACAGGTATGGCTTTTAGAGTTCCTACAGCCGATGTTTCTGTGGTTGACCTTACAGTGAGAACTGAGAAAGCTGCCTCTTACGAAGATATCAAAGCAGCCTTCAAAAAAGCTGCCGAAGGTCCTTACAAAGGAATTCTTTCTTATACCGAAGAACAAGTAGTATCTCAAGACTATGTATCTAACCCTCATGTTTGTAACTTTGATGCAGGTGCAGGGATTGCCTTGAATGACAACTTCTTTAAGTTGGTAGCATGGTATGACAATGAGTATGGATATTCAGCTAAATTAGTAGACCTGTCTGCTCACGTAGCTTCACTTAAGTAATTAATTAGAAAAAGCCCTGATATTTTCCTTCAGGGCTTTTTGATACTTTCCTACTATGATTTTAATAGCAGACGGAGGCTCCACTAAGTGTGACTGGATCTTACTAGATTCGAAAGGGGAGCAAATCATGAAAACGCGCACCAAAGGACTTAATCCTGCAGTGTTCAAAACCGAAGTACTTCAGGCAAGACTGGAGGAAAATATTGACTTAAGCCAGGTAAAGGAGAAAGTAGAAATAGTACATTTCTACGGTGCAGGATGCGGAACCCCTAAACCTACAGCCTTACTGCAATCTATTCTTAGCTCATTCTTTTCTGGTGCCACCGAAGTAAAGGTACAGGAAGATATGGTGGCAGCTGTATATGCAGTTACCGATAAGCCGGGCATAGTATGTATACTGGGAACCGGTTCCAACAGTTGTTATTACGACGGGAAATCTATAAGAACAGCCTCAGATTCTCTGGGTTTTATTCTAATGGATGAAGCCAGCGGAAATTACTTCGGAAAAAGGCTTATCAGGGATTATTACTACAAGAAAATGCCGAAGAAACTCGCCGAGATCTTCGAAAAAGAGTACGATCTTTCTTCAGATACCATAAAAGAGAACATTTACAAAAAGGATAATCCCAATACATATCTAGCTCATTTTGCTGAATTCATCTTTAAAAATGAAAGAAATGGATATTTCTATCAGCTAATAGCCGAAGGAATGCAAAATTTTATTGAACATAGAGTACTTTGCTTCAAAGAAGCTCAAAATGTGCCAATACATTTCGTAGGTTCAATCGCTTATTTTTCCCAGGATATTATCAAAGATTCTTTACAGCCATACAGGCTTGAGGCGGGTAATTTTGTACAGCGGCCAATAGATGGAATTCTTGACTACTACAGAAAACACATCATAGGGAAATAACTTTTTACCTTCCAGTTTTTCACATAGCAGCTACCCCTTACAGGTGGCTGCTATTTTTTTATAAAGTCTCTAAAATGTTATTTCTGAAGGATTTTTTCTGAAAGAGAATTTTTCAGCTGAAAAATAATAGGAAGGAAGAACCTGCCTTTTTAAGTTTTGGTTTATCTGAAATCTTTTTCTTCCGAAGAAGTAGACTTACTTATTAATCATTGCATTTTTTGCTGACAAAAGGAATTATCTGCTTCGGTTTACGTTATTACCAAAATACCTTTCAAAAATGTCATTTTTGAAAGGTAATTTAAAGAAACTATTTCCGAAGAAGGTATTATGCTTTACCATTTTTCGCCTCGTAGATCTTTTTATCTGTAAGGTCGAGGATCATTGGGGTAATGCTGGTTTTGCCTTGTTTTACGGCCCATCTGTCGGTGCCTTCTTCCACTTCTTCAATAGGGAAAACCGTAAACCAGTAATGTTCGCGGCCCATAGGGTCTTCCTGTTGTACAACCTTGCCATCATAATGTCGTACCGACTGGCAGGTCCAGACTATTTCGCCTTCAGGATTTCTTGGGAAATTAATGTTGAGCAATTCCATAGAAGATTCGTCCATCACTTCCTTCAGGGAAGCAACGACATAAGGTTCTAAATTGTCGAAATCGGGTTCGTTCTCGCCGACGGAGACACTCAGCGCAATTCCGCGGATCCCAAAAAGCACCGCCTGCCGGGCAGCAGAAAGTGTCCCCGAATGCCACGCCGAATTCCCAAGGTTAGCACCAATATTGATCCCCGAAAGTACAATGTCAATATCATCAAACAAATGAACGCCCAGCGCTACACAGTCGGCCGGGGTCCCGCTAACCCTGTACGCTTCCATTCCTTCAAAATGAATGGGGGATTTTTTATAAGTGATGGGCCGGGCCGAAGTTATTGCCTGCCCCATAGATGACTGTTCTACATCGGGTGCCATGACGATTACCTCGCCGTATTTTGATGCGCATTTGGCCAGGCACGAAAGGCCGGGACTGTATATTCCGTCGTCATTGGTTACCAGTATTTTCATAATGCTATTGTTTTTTGGTCTTATTCCTGAAATTACAAAACTTTAGCAAAACATGAAACGAGAGAATTATAAGTCTGTGTTAACGAGCCTTTTTAACTCCTGTCAGCATCTTATATTTGAAGTAAACTCGCGTCATGAAAAAAGCTATTCTCGTTCATAATCCAACAGCCGGTAGTGGGAATCATGAAAAAGAAAATCTTGTTAAGCAGGTAGAAAAAGCCGGTTTTGAAGTGTCTTATTTTTCAACCAATGATCCTTTTATGAAGCGATTTACCCACAAGCAAGCCGATGTGATTTTTGTGGCAGGGGGTGATGGTACGGTGCAAAAGTTTGCTGATTTCATGCGTGAAGCCAAAGAGAGTATAAAGCAGGTGCCCGTGCAGGTGCTGCCTTACGGTACTGCCAATAATATAGCTACAACGCTCGGTATAAAAGTCCCGGAAGAAGGAATTACAGCACAAAACACGAAAACAGGCTTTGATATTGGCATAGTGGAGGGAGTTGAAGAGGCCGGTTTTTTTATTGAGGGTATAGGTTGTGGTATTTTTCCAAAACTGGTTCGCGAAATGAAAGCTCTTGATGATGATGAAAAACAGGATGAGATAAAGAAGTCCCGCGAAACATTGGTGAAGGTCATAGATTCTTATGAAGCCCGCGAAGCAATTATTATTGCCGGTGATAAAGAGATCACAGGGAAATTCCTTCTCATAGAGCTTATGAATATCAGGTATATTGGGCCCAATATTGAACTCGCTCCCAACGCTGAGACCGGAGACGGATATTTTGAACTGATAACAGTGCCGGAGGAAAGAAGAGAGGAACTAAAATCTTATATACAAGATCATCTAAACGAAAGGAATACAGCTAAAAAACTGGAAGATTTCGCCGATCTACTCAAGGTGAAGTCGCTTCGCCTCAAGTGGATAGGTAAAGATGTGCATATTGATGATGAGATTATTGAAGACTACCGGGAGGAAGAGATTAGGGTGGAAAATCGAAAAGGATTTTTCACATTTTTGACACCCTAGCATTGCTTTCCATTAATTTTCTGAAACAAATAAAGGTTGCTCCGCCCAATTTCTTCTGAAGCTTGTAGCGAACTGAGTATGGGTGTGTTTTTCAGTAGAATTAATATTGTACCCACTTCTGTACAGCCTCAAAAATGGCATTTTTGACAGGTAATTTCTACGGAAGCTTTCGTGTCACGTTTCTTGATTCTTTTTGTTTTCTGCTTCTGAAGAATTCCAATTGAGCTGAGTTATTACTTATAACTTCCGAAGAAAAGAGATCCGATTTTTAGCCTTTTTGAGAGGTAAATGATGTGGAGGGTTCATTTTTATTGGCTGGAGGTGCAAAAGCAGCAGTATGAGCGAGATCATATTGAATAAGGATATTTTTGTCTTCTTTTGTGCAATAAAATTATATTCTCATGAAACGCAGCCTCCTGCTTTTTACATCACTTTTGACCTTTTTTTCTACTACTGCACAAACTTTTGAAGCCGATCTGCAAATTCGGCCACGTTATGAATATCGAAACGGATACAAAACACTTTTATCTGAAAACACAGATCCTGCTGCACAGGTTTCCCAACGCAGCCGTTTAACCCTGGGTTACCAGGATGAAGAACTTCTGGTAAAATTTTCGGGACAGAGTGTTGGTGTTTGGGGAGATACTCCTACCATGCGTCTTGAAGATAATAATGCTTTTTCAATTTTTGAAGCCTACGGGCAGTACCAGGCGAATCCAAATTTGCTGTTTCGGGTTGGCCGGCAGGTACTTTCTTACGACAATCAACGGATTCTTGGAGAGGTGAACTGGGCCCAGCAGGGGCAAAGTCATGATGCAGCCTTGCTTTCATGGAAACCTGCTTTAAATCACAGGCTCGATGTGGCTGCGGCTTATAACGCCCAAGCCGAGACCATTATTGACGCGCCTTACCTCGTGAATTCTTATCAAAACCTGCAAATGGCCTGGTACCACATGGATGTGAATAATGTTGGCTTTAGCTTTTTGCTGATGAATACAGGTTATGAATTTGACACCGTACAACAGGACAGGGAGATAGATTATATCCAGACTTTTGGGGCTTTTCACAATTTTGTTTCAGGGAAATTTTTTGGAGATTTAGGGGTTTACGGCCAGGCCGGAAGCCGCAATGACAAAGAAGTTTCTGCCTTGTATGCGGGGCTTAACCTCAATTATAAACTGAACCAAAACTGGAAGGCAGGCCTGGGAGGAGAGTACCTCTCAGGAACCGATATGGACGATGCTTCGGGAGAAAATAAGTCTTTCACTCCGCTTTTTGGGACCAACCACGCTTTTAACGGACATATGGACTATTTTTATGTGGGTAACCACCAGAATTCAGTCGGTTTGCTGGACCTCTACGGAAAGTTATCCTATGTCACTCCTAAATTTGAATTTTCGGTGGTACCACATATTTTTTCTTCAGCAGCAAAAATAGTAGATGTCACCGGAAATGAACAGGACAGTTACCTGGGCACCGAGATTGACCTTTCTGCCGGATACAAATTCAAAAAGGACTTTGGTATAAACTTCGGATATTCTCAAATGTTTGGAAGTGATTCGTTGGAGATCCTAAAAGGTGGTGACAGTGGGAAGGCACAAAACTGGGCATGGGTAATGTTGAATTTTAGTCCGAAGCTTTTCAGTTTTACTAAAACCCAAAATCCCGACGCCGGTATTTAATTTCAGAAATAATATTTCAGCACAAAAAGCTGTCTGAAAAGTAATGTTTGTGGCCTTCTGATTCATTTTCAGAACCACCACTGAACAGCTTTTTAGACAGCTTTTTTTAATTTATTAAGTTGAGAGAAGTGTGCATTTCTTCTATATAAGAAGCATTATATTTGTTTTTCAAATCAACGATTAATATTACAAAATGAGAAAATTGAAGATGAAGCAGTTACTAATAATTACCTGCCTTTGGTTAGGTTTTACCGCACCGGCAGTAGCTCAAAAAGTGGCGTCTCCCAATGGGGAAGTGCAAATGCAATTTGAGTTGCTTGAAGACGGTACTCCCGCATATAGCCTTTCTTACAAAGGGAAACCTGTGGTTAAAACCAGTACCCTGGGCTTTAAAATAAAAGATGATGAACATTCCCTACTTAATGATTTTGAAGTAATTGAACGGGAAGAATCTCAGTTTGACGAGACCTGGGAGCCTGTTTGGGGAGAAGAGAGCGAGATTTTGAATAAATACAACGAACTCGCGGTAGTACTCAACCAAAAATCTACCAATCGTGAGATGATCATCCGGTTTCGGGTGTTCAATGACGGACTCGGTTTTAGGTATGAATTTCCGCAGCAGCAAAACCTGGGGCACTTTATCGTAGAAGATGAAAAAACCCAGTTTGCCATGACAGGAGATCATACCGCGTTTTGGATCCCGGGAGATTACGACACCCAGGAATATGATTATATTGAATCAAAACTTTCTGAAATTAGAGGAGAAATGGAAGGTTCTATTACAGATAACCTTTCTCAAACCTCATTTTCGGATACCGGAGTGCAAACTTCACTCTTGATGAAAACAGATGAAGGACTTTACATCAATCTGCATGAAGCTGCTTTGCTTGATTATTCTGCAATGCACCTGGAGCTGGATGATGAGAACATGATCTTTGAATCATGGCTTACCCCCGATGTAACCGGAAATAAAGCTTACATGATCGCGCCGGCAAAAACTCCCTGGAGAACGATTATTGTGAGCGATGATGCCCGTGATATTCTGGCTTCAAGAATGACCTACAACCTTAACGATCCTGTAGCTATTGACGATACTTCATGGATAAAGCCGGTAAAATACGTAGGCGTATGGTGGGAAATGATCACCGGGAAAAGTTCCTGGCATTACACCAACGACTTTCCTGCTGTAAAACTGGGGGAGACCGATTATGAGAATGCCACTCCCAATGATACCCACGGGGCAACCACAAAAAATGTAAAGCGGTATATTGACTTTGCTGCGAAACACGGCTTTGACGGAGTGCTTGTAGAAGGCTGGAATATTGGCTGGGAAGACTGGTTTGGGAATTCTAAAGATTATGTTTTCGACTTTATGACTCCGTATCCAGACTTTGATCTGGAGGAAGTCAGAGACTATGCAAAAAGCAAAGGTGTTGAAATGATTATGCACCACGAGACCTCTTCTTCGGTAAGAAATTATGAGCGTCACCTCGATTCTGCATACCAGTTCATGAAAGATCACGGCTACAATGCTGTAAAAAGTGGATATGTGGGTGATATCCTGCCAAGAGGGGAGAACCACTACAGCCAGTGGCTGGTAGATCATTATCAATATGCCATTGAAAAAGCCGCCGATTATGAGATCATGGTTAACGCTCACGAGGCGGTAAGACCTACAGGAATTGCCCGTACCTGGCCAAATCTCATTGGAAACGAATCGGCTCGCGGTACCGAGTATCAGGCGTTTGGAGGCTCAAAGCCAAATCACGTAACCGTTTTGCCTTTCACCAGGTTGATTGGCGGACCTATGGATTATACGCCGGGAATTTTTGAAATGGACATTAGTAAGGTGAATCCGGAGAATGAATCGTGGGTGAACAGCACCATCGCCAACCAGCTGGCATTGTACGTTACCATGTACTCTCCGCTGCAAATGGCTGCAGATCTTCCTGAAAATTACGAGCGTTTTATGGATGCATTCCAGTTTATCAAAGATGTGGGAATGGATTGGCAAAAAAGCCTTTATCTCGAGGCAGAGCCTGGAGATTACATCACCATTGCCCGAAAAGAAAAAGGTACAAATGACTGGTTTGTGGGGAACGTGAATGGGGAGCAGCCAAGAACTTCAAAGATTAAATTTGATTTTCTTGACGGCGACAAAACCTATATCGCCACCATATATTCAGATGCTAAAGATGCGCATTACAAAGATAATCCGCAGGCATACGAGATAAAAAAGGTAGTAGTGAACAACAAATCTAAGTTATCGCAGCGCTCGGCTGCGGGAGGTGGATACGCCATCAGCATCATGGAAGCAGATAAATCTGAAACCAGAGGCCTTAGAAAACTGTAGTAGAAATAAATTCTTCTGAAGAACCGCTTAAAATGTCATTTTTTAAGCGGTTTTTTTATTGCTGTTTCTGAAAAAACCTGATTGGGATTTTTTAATTTCCGTTATACTGAAGCGGAATAAATTGAGAGGGAAATACCTTCTTCTGAAGTATTGAAATCAGAAATAAATGTTAGCATTCTGTATAAGTTACAGTGTTCTCCTGAAGTTTTTGTACTTTATAATTTAAATCAAAAAATAAATTATGAAAACTGCTTCTTTACTTAAAGATCTCGAATATAATGATCAAAAACCTGCAGTTAAAGTGCTGTTGGATACCGATAGCAGCAGGGAGATAAGAATAGCTATGAAAAAAGGCCAGGTCATGAAAGAACATAAAACTCCTTATCCCATTGTGGTGGAACTTTTTGAGGGTGCCATAAATTTTGGGGTAAACGGCGAAGTGCACACCATCACCAAAGGAGATTTACTTTCTTTGGAGGGTGATATACCTCACGACCTCAAGGCCGAAGAGGATAGTATAGTGCGGCTCACCCTGTCAAAATCTGATACTGCTGAAAGAGTAAAGGGTGTAGCTGAAAGTTCTTAGGAGAAAATAAAACCTGCGCAAGGATTTTTACACTTTGCGCAGGTTTAGCGTTTAGCAGCAACCAGAATCGGGAGTACAGCATGCACCCTGCGATTGGAGGTCTACCATTTTTAATTTCGGTTTATCTTTTACAGCGCCCGGTTTTTCTGCATAAACCGTAATACTAAAGATCCCGGTTTCCCCTTGCTTAAAGGCGGTCATATCTTCTCGAGAGAGATATTTCTCCAGAATATCATCGGGGATGGTAATAGGTTTTTCCTTTTGAAGAATTACATTTTTGAAACCTGCATCTTTAATGTGCTGCAGGTAATCCTCTTTTTGTATGGCTCCTGCCACACATCCCGCATACATTTCTGCGTCTTCACGTAAAGCTTCAGGCAATTCCCCTACTAAGACAATATCCGAAATGCTAAAATGCCCGCCAGGTTTTAAAACCCTGTAGATCTCTTTAATTACTTTCGGCTTATCGGGCACCAGGTTAAGGACGCAGTTACTCACAATCACATCGGCGCTGTCTTCATTCACCGGCATTTCGTCAATATCTCCTTCGCGGAATTCTACGTTGTTAAAACTAAGTTTTTCGGCATTAATACGGGCTTTTGCGATCATGGCAGGAGTAAAATCTATACCAATCACCTTACCTTCCGGCCCTGTTTCGTGTCGGGCCACAAAGCAGTCGTTTCCGGCACCCGATCCAAGATCTATTACGGTATCGCCCTTTTTAATACCTGCATATTGAGTAGGTAGTCCGCAGCCCAGGCCCAAATCGGCCTCTTCAACGTAACCACCGGTTCCCGTGTAATCATCCATCATGATGTTGTACACTTTATTTGAAGGTGTTGTTGCACCACAGCAGGAAGCAGCGTTCTCTGCTTTTCCCTGTTCGGCAATTTTTGCATATCGCTCCTTTACCGAATTCTTAAGTTCCTGATCCCTGTTCATATTTTAAAGTTTTGGAATAACAGTTTTTATATTCATTGTAATATTACGATAAATACTTCAGATGGGAAAATACTCCAGGTTTTTTCTTCGGAAATTAAAAATACATATTAAGACCTATCTGGGTTTTGTATTGTCTTGCTCAATGCCAGCAGCACTTTTCAGCAGAAGAAGATAAATAAAAATGCTATTTAATGCTTCGAAATCTATTACTGATTCAAAGCGGCTGAATTTCTTAAAAGTATAAATTCCCTATACATTCAGGGCGCTAAAGCCAGAAAAATAGTTCCTAAAAAGCTCATTTTTGACACTTTATGTAAAAATTTCTTTTCCTAATAAAAAGTTAATTATTACATTTGGCCTGCTTCCCTACGGCAAACATGTGTTAACTCAAAATTCCAAACTAATGGAAAAGGTTATTGTTGCTGTGATCACAACTGTATTTTGTTCACTTTTTGGTGCTGAAACTAATATGAATGAGCCTGCCGTGACTGCTAAGGGAGGCGGAAGCCAATCGGGTATTCTCGATCCTCTTGATGAGATTGGTGCCCACGGATTTTACCCCGATTCAAAACCGACTGCTTACTGGGCTACCGATAGTTGTTTTTCTACTTACGGTAAATAAGAAAAACCATCCTTCAAAAATGGCATTTTTGAAGGGTATCCTTTAATACTATTGCCTGGGTTAAGATTATTCCTGTGAGTGACCTTCCGGAAGGTACAAGCTCATATCTTCGATTTGCAGCTCATCTAAATGTCCCATCTTGAGTTCATCGGCAGTGATAAGATGCATGTGTGCGTTGGAATCGTGATGCGTAAAAACTCCTTTGTGTTCTGTAGAATAAAACCCAACAATTTCTGCTTTTTCATTTTTAATGTCATAATCAACCTGATTCTCATGTGCTTCAGCCGGGGAAGAAACTTTTGCTCCTTCCGGCAGGTTTAACACGTGGATTTTTGCGTGGGCTACAGTTCCTTTCAGTTTAAATGCAAACGGGCTGCTGATTTTAGAAGTTCTTTCTCCAATATATTTTTCCACATCCTGAATTGTTGCAATACTATCTGGTAACACAATTTCTTTCCATTTATCTACATTTGAATACACAAAGAAAGGTGCCGATGCCTCATAGCTTTTCTTTACTTCTAAACTTCCGTTTGTTGTTACTCTTGAAATATAATTTTTTCCGTCGTTGATAAGAAGTTCGCCCTGAAGATGGCTTAAGGGACCCAAGCCGTAAAGTCCTGTTTTATTTGCAATGGTGTCCAGGGAGAGCCTGTCTTGCAGGTCTCCTTTAAGCATTACATTTCTCATGGCTCCAATGATACTCACACCAGCAGCATGTTCTTCTGTTGTTCCTTCTTTTGGTGAAAGGCAACTTAAAAGCGTCAATGTAAGTAATGCAATAACCGGTTTCTTAAATGTCATATTTTTGAATTGAAAAGTAAAATTTATTTGAATAAGAATTTGAACCACTGCCCAAAATTCTTGCTTAAAAGGTGAGTTTTTGAAGGCTTTAACTCCCGGGATTTTAGATTTTCTATAATTTCATTCATTGACTGGCCCTGCACATAATCAAGTCTTTTCCACTTTTCGGGCTCTAGATAAAAGAGATCTTCGAATTGCTTGTAATTTGTTTCATCGATTTGTCTCCACTTGTCGAGAAAGATCTCCCCGTTCACCTGGTGCGAATGCCCCCAGTTGGAGAATTTTGTCTTTATTTCGTCTTCACTTCTCGATAAACATTCGTGTATAATAATATGCGGAACGTAGATTACCCTTTGCCTGGTATTTCTCCCTGTGACATAATCGGGATAGTTGGTTGCAAATTTTTGATTGCGGGGTTTTGATACGTACAAAATACCATTCCCGGTATATTTATACAGGTTAATGTAGTAACCTGCAATCTGGATTCGGTTCTTTTCGGGGTTTTCGAGATACTTGTTGCGCGATCTCAGAGCTTCAGCAAAAGCTTTGAAATCTATAAAATATTCATCACTGTCTACTTGTATCAGCCAGTTCCCTATGCCCATTTTTGAAGCCAGCATTTTTCTTTCCCTTACCTCATTTTCCATAGGTGAGAGATTAGGATGAAAAAAGTCATCTCTGTAAATGCTGATTTTATTTTCTGTATCGAAAGTCTCAAGCCAGTCAAAAAATTGCTCCTCAACCTGAAATTTGCTGCCCGTCCACGTTCTTAGATCTTTATCGAGCGCAATGATTATAGAATCGGCTTCGCTGTACACCAATGGAAGGGAGGTTTTGAGTAACCGGTAATCATAAGACATTAAAAAACCGACCTGAATTTTATTCATTTTGCTGATGTAAGCTGTTGTTTTTTCTGAAAAGTACAGCCGGTACTTTTTCTTTTACTGAAGTAGAATTTCCCATGGAATACTTTTTTTTCATAGGATCCAGATCGTAAGGAGTAAGCATAGCACGATGATGATGAAATTATTTAAAGCCCTTACCAGCCAGCTTTGCTTCGACCAATTATGCTTCAGAATTTTTGTTAGTAATACAGCAAAACTCATTAAAAGAAACCATATTGTAAAGAAAAATGATGTTTTTCCGCGCAATAGTACCGTTACGGTATCGTGAATTAAACCACTTACTAAAAAAGTAATGACCAATGCAATAGATGCGGGGAAAATCCTCTTTGATGGTTTAAAAATAAATTTTCCGAGGTAGTAGCCAAAAATAGGATTCCAGTATGTCCAGAAGGTCGAGAAGTTCTTAGCCCCAAAGGAGCGGGAAAGATTGTTGCGCAATGACCCCCGACTTCCCATGGAAACCCCATTTCTTTTCTTTACGTAATCTGAAAGATTGATATTCAATTAAAAGTTTTTATATAATTCTGGTGCCGGGATTCAGAAACATTTAATTTAAATCAATTTAAGAATATTTCTAAAACTTGCAGGTAGTTGTGTTTTATCCTAACTCATTTGCAGTTCCTTAGCATTCTAATTAAACTTTTACATAGATAAATTTCCATTAATTAAAGTAGGGCCGTGAATGTCAAGCCGCTGTTGCGACGGGTTTGTGGTCCCCTGTAAAGCCATTTTTTTAAATATTAATCCTCAGAGTTGCTTTTGTGGTTACGACCTATTAAAATCCTGCTGCAGCGTCGTCACCCCGCGGATCGGCACCAGCTTCCAGCTTTCCTGTAGGCAATACAAGAATGGCATCTACCTTTCCAATAATAGTAGATTCTCCCACTTCAATGTTGTAGCCTTTTTGCTGTAGCGTATTGAATGTGGTTTCAGAAAAACCATTCGGTTCAAAACGCACTTCGTCTGGTAGCCATTGATGATGGAAACGTGGTGCATTTACCGCCTGCTGCATTCCCATCCCAAATTCAGTAACGTTTAGAATAGTTTGCATGACAGAGGTAATGATCGTAGAGCCTCCCGGCGAACCAAGCACCATATAAAGTTGCCCTTCTTTCTCTACAATTGTTGGTGTCATAGAGCTTAGCATTCGCTTTTCGGGCGCTATTGAATTGGCTTCGGCTCCTACCAGCCCAAACATATTGGGCACTCCCGGTTTAGCACTAAAGTCGTCCATTTCATTGTTCAGAAAAAAGCCCAGTTCTTCTATGTAGAGCTTTGATCCATAAGCACCATTTAAGGTAGTAGTTACCGAAACCGCATTCCCTTCAGCATCAACGATAGAGTAGTGGGTGGTTTCGAGACTTTCGGCAACCGGGATATTCCCATGGCCAATCGTGCTAGAAGGAGTAGCTTTTTGAAAGCTGAAACTACTCATACGCTCCTTGAGATAATCTTCGCTCAGCAGCATTTCCGAAGGAATATCAACGAAATCTGAATCACCAAGATAAAAACCACGATCGGCATAGGCTCTTCTTTCTGCCTCTGTGATCACCTGTATAGCCTCTAACGAGTTATGGCCGTACTCGTGAAGAGGGTAAGGGCGAATCATCTTCATGATTTGTCCCATCACAATGCCGCCACTTGATGGAGGAGACATTGAGATCACCCTAAGATCATCATAGGTGAAAGTTACGGGATCCCGCCATTTCACCTGGTAGGCAGCAAGATCTTGCATATTGATAATTCCGCCTTTTTCCTGAAGAAACTGCACCAGTTCTTTTGCAGTTTCACCCGAATAAAATTCTTCCCGTCCTTTTGCAGCAAGTCTTTGCAGAGTTTTAGCCAGCGCAGGATTTTTAAGGGTGTCTCCTGCTTCATAAGACTGGGCAAAGAGCACGTTCTCATGATTGGCTTTAATGATAGAATTCCGGTGGTGTGCCAGGGCAGCAGCCTGTTTGGCAGTTACCACAAAACCCTGCTGAGCCAGTGCAATTACCGGGGCCAGGATCTTTTCTACAGGTAAGCTACCAAATTTTTCATGTACGGCAAATATTCCTGCTACGGTTCCGGGGACTCCAACGGCCAGTCCGCCAAAACGGCTTTTTTGAGGATCTGCATTACCAAGACTATCCAGATACATATTGCGGTCTGCACCCAAGGGGGCTTTTTCCCGGAAATCGAGCGCACCGGTTTTGCCATTTTTGAGCCTGTACACCATAAAGCCACCCCCGCCCAAATTCCCGGCGTATGGATAAACCACTGCCAAAGCCATTTCTGTAGCTACCATGGCATCAAAAGCATTACCGCCCTGCTTTATGATCTCCTTGCCTATTTCTGAAGCTTCTTTACGGGCCGAGACCACCATTGCGTGTTCTGCTGTTAACCCGCGTTCTGCCGGAGCAGAAAAGTCTTGAGGTTCTTTCGGAATTTTGCAGGACTGCTGAAGTATAATCAGCAGGAAAAAGACGAAGTATTTCTTCATGTATTGAGATTTTTCATGACCATTAGGCTAAACTAAGGCAAAATAATAAATAGCTAAATAAAAACAGTTCAAAACCCTGCCTGAAGTATTCTCCTCATTCTCTGTTCTTTTGCGGTAAATAAGCTACAGAGAGAAAAGAAACACCGGAAAAAGCGGAATTTCCCTTTGAAAATTAGAAATAAGCTGCTTAATTTGCACTTCCAATTCGGGATGTGGCGCAGTCCGGTAGCGTATACGTCTGGGGGGCGTAGGGTCGCAGGTTCAAATCCTGTCATCCCGACAAGTTTAAAAGCGATGCGCAAGCATCGCTTTACTTTTTTAAAGCAGTACTAAGAGCTGTAATTAGGATTTTATAAATCCTCTCATCCAAACCAAGTTTAAAGTGCCACATAAAACTTACTTAGTTTACAGCTTCATATCTCCAAAACACTAAAACTTTAAGCTGAAATATTGTTGAATTTCCGAAGTGAATTTTTAATATTTTCAGCTCTAGAACCCCATATTTTCATCTTTTACGAATTCGTTTTCGTAAGTATTAATTTCTCCCGTTTTGGTCTATGTACTCTTTGTGGCTACTGGTTATCACTTTGGGGCTATTGGTATCATAACCACCCAAAAAGGCTGTATTCTGCTGTAAATTTGCAGGGAATTCTAACGTTAAAAGCTAAAGAGCGAAAACGTTATATAAGTAACCATTTAAAGCTGTTGTCATGAAAAGATTTTTTATTTCCCTTGTCATTTTAATGTGGGCAGGAATCGTTAATGCGCAATTTACTGAACTCGATGAAGCCCGTATTGGATTTGACCCTTTGTTACCGGAAGTTACCGTTGACGGGGCCAACTACATATTTAAAGTTGAAGAAAAATACGCCGGAGAATTTGAAAAAGACCCGGTTGCCTTTCTTAATGAACATTGCAACATAGAAGCTTTTCTTGATCTCGTGAAAAATGAAAAAAACCGCCACTACCAGTTAGAGATAAATAGCACCAAAGGCAAATTAAAAGCCAAATACTGTCAGCAAGGAAACCTGCTCAGAATTTCCTACCAATTAAAAGATGTACTTCTTCCTTTAGATCTGCAAAAAGAAGTGTACCGCCAATACAAAGGCTGGAATATGACCCAAAACGTTCATATTGCCAAAGGAAAAAAAGGAATTGTTAGTGAAGACTATTACAAGATTCGTTTAGAAAAAGGAAGTGAGGTGCAAAACCTCAAAATATCTGTAAACAAAATAGAACCCATAGAAGTTGCGAGCATGTAAAGTTGATAGTTGAAGCTCGATGAAAGACTGCCAAAGAAGCAATTCATTTTGCACCTGTAAAGGTGCAGGATCTCTGCACTAGCAGGGATGAAGGGGTGATGAATGGCTTTTTTGACAGTCTTATTCTATTTTTAAAAATCTATATTTTCCGGTATTAAAGTCTAAATTTTATTCCACTAAAAAAGGTGATATTATTATCCTTTTTTGTCTCTCATTCCTTCATTTTTAGGGTTTAAAACTGTAAATTTGAAGAACTAATCAGGTAAAAAGCTTCGCCCTTGAAAGCTTTAATAATAGACGATGAAGCCCTCGCCAGAAAGCGGGTTATTAACCTTCTTAACAAGGTTCCGGAAATTGAAATTTTGGGAGAATGTGCTAGTGGGAAAATTGCCGTTGAACAAATCAATTCTTTAAAACCCCAGGTAATCTTTCTGGATTTAGAGATGAAAGATATGGACGGCTTCAGCGTTCTCGAAAAAATAAAAGTCGTTCCCAGGCCAATCATTGTTCTTTTGGCCGCTCACACTCCCGATGCCTGTAAAGCTTTTGACGCCAATGCCTGTGACCTGCTCTTAAAGCCATTTAAAGAAGAACGTTTCTACAAAACTGTCTCAAAAATATTAAATACAGGCCTGCCCGAAGAGCTCGATATTGACGAAAAGATTCAGAATCTGCTGGGGTTTTACACGAACCGCTCAACCGGAACAATTTTTAAAATTCCGGTAAAACAGGGCAACACCACGATTTTGCTAGATCCGCGTGATATTTTGTACATCATCTCGTCGGGTTGTTATGCCGAAATCTATACTCACAACCACAAGTATTTACTCAGGGAATCCCTGTGTGCCCTTGATGAAATACTCGATCCCAACCTGTTTTTCAGGATCCATCGTTCTGCTATCGTGAACCTGGATCATGTGAAGGAACTGGTGCATTCAGAATATGGTGAAATGGATGCAAAAATGGCCGATGGCCGACTCCTTCATACCAGCAAGGCACAAAAGAAACCATTCCTGGAAAAGTTGGGGATCTAAGCCATCTAACTTCACTTCTCAAATAAGAATACTTCAGCTTTACAGGCAGTTAGTTTAATATGACTCACGTCATAAGTGAGTTGTATTGAATTGAACATATTTGTCCTAATTAATTCCGGTTATTCATTACTGAAATAAATCAGAAAAATATTGAACTGCTTCCGAAGCATTAGTAGATCTATTGAAGCTTCAACCACCGCAGAAGGTTGTAAAAAAGTGCCGGAAAAAATTCACAACAACAAAAATCTATGGAAAATAAGAAACCTATCAAACGCCATGAATCCCTTAAATCTTTAAGTCGTGAGCATCATCACGGGCTGTTGTTGTCCTGGAAAATACGGCAGGGTATAAAACTCGATGTTGAGCCCCGGCGTATGAAAGATTATACCGATTGGTTTAAAAAGGAATACCTGTACCCACATTTTGAAGCTGAAGAAAAGTTCGTTTTTCCGGTTTTAGGAAGTGAAGATCTCCTGGTAAAAAGAGCTTTGGCTGAACACCGGAGATTAAGAAGACTGTTCAATCAACAATCGGATATTCTCAAGGCGTTAAGCCTCATAGAAGAAGAACTCGATAAACATATTAGGTTTGAAGAACGCGTAGTCTTTAATGAAATTCAGAAAATAGCAAGTCCAGATGAATTTGCAGAGATAGAGAAAAAACATCATGCACAGCCTTTTTCAGATGACAACTGGCAGGATCATTTTTGGAACCAAAAGAAATAGCTCTGGTATGACAGCAAAATCAACCGTTTTAGAACCTTTGTCTATAGAACACCGGCAGGTACTACATCTCTGTGAAAACATCAGGATTGGGCTGCGGAATAATATTCAAAAAGAGCGGATAAGAAATTATACCAACTGGTTTAAATCGGAGTTTCTCGATCCGCATTTTGCGCTGGAAGAGCAGCACATTTTTCCCCTTTTAGGCAACAATGTGCGTGTTAAGAAGGCTTTGGCCAATCACAGGAGAATCAACAAACTGCTGACTTGTGATTGTGACGATGAAAAAGTACTGAATCTACTCGAAGAAGAACTGGCAACCTACATTAGGTTTGAAGAGCGGGTGTTGTATAAAGAACTTGCCCAAAATCTCAATCCAAAAGATCTTGAAATCCTGGAAAAGCACCATGATAACATTGTTTTTTCTGAAGAAGACTGGCAAGATAAATTCTGGATATCTTAAGCTGCACTCGTTAAAAATTCTCTTTAAAATAAGCTTTTTGAAGTATTACAAGGTTCTGTTAAGTGATTAGTTTTTTACGGCTAAACTTCTAAGATTTAAGTGATCAAAAAAAACAGAATTGTTATGCTAAGTACAAAAGTCCACGGTTATCTCGATTATCTCATGGGGCTCCTGTTAATTTTGCTCCCATTACACCCGGCAATTCCCGAAGCCGCTTCCATTTTGCTCGTGATTTTAGGTGCGGGAGTGCTTCTCTACAGCCTTATCACAGATTATGAACTTGGATTGCTTAAAATTCTGGACATGAAAACTCACCTGGTCCTGAATATTATGGGCGGCATATTGTTAGCCGTTTCTCCCTGGCTTTTTGGATTCGCAGATCAATTAATATGGCCTTTTTTAGTGCTGGGAATTTTTGAAGTAGGGGCAGGGCTTTTTACCACAAGAAAACCACCTTTTGAAGCTAATCCTGCTCATAAAACTACTTCAAAATAATAGGTTTTGGAAAATATTAAAGCTCAAATTTTATCGAAATAGCCTGTTTTTTATTTCTACGGAATATAAAACCTTTCAGCTTTTAATTGGGTTTTATTCGGAAAAAATCCCCTCCAAAAATCCCATTTTTGACACCCTGTATTTCTGAAGTATAGATCTTCAGCTGAAATATTTGTGGATTAGTTTATTCTGCAGAAAATAATCCTTCCGAAGTTATCTTAGTAATCTACGGGTAATAAAATTGTTTCTCTGGAAATAGCTGCTGTGGGCTGCGCCAAGGTTGAGTACAGTAGTGTAAAAACCTGACATAATGAACATTGCAGCATAAGCCGGCGCAGTATAAACCGAGCTGAGTAGGTACAAACAAATCCCGACAAGAAGTACCGTGCAAAAGAAGGAAATCCACTGGTCATCATCAACTCTCAGCTTTCTAAACACAAATCGAAGAAGCGGATTATTCTCTTCAAAAGAAGTAGCCGATGAAAAAGAAGCGATGTAAGAAAGTAGGAATTTAGAGGCAATTACTTCTAAAGCTACAAGAGTTGTGATTAGATCCATAGACGCTAAGTACTCTGAAAATGAGGAAGCTAAATTAAGCTAAAAAATTTATTCTGCAAGTTTTTTCCTCATTTTAAGTCGGTTACCCCCTTAAATTTGTTTTTCATCGAAAATTTCCGACTAAGTATAAATATATCCGAAAGAAATTTCTGTCTAATGTTATATGGGGATTCTTGAAAAAGCTCGCAGATAGGCGTATTTTTACCTTAGAATTTGTCGTGATGAAAAAGCCTATAAAGATTAAATTTTACGATCCCCGTGAGGAATATTTAAACGTATTAAGCCATGGAGCAGGTCTTGGTTTTAGTGTGTTGGGGCTTTTTCTGTTAATTTTCAAAGCCATCGAATTTAATGATACTAAATTGTTCCTCAGTTTTGTCATTTTTGGCGCTTCGCTCATCCTGCTTTACTCGGCCTCCACACTTTATCACAGCACCAAAAACCTTCGAAAAAGGTTCACTTTTAAGGTCTTTGATCATATTGCGATTTTCGTTCTTATCGCCGGAACCTACACTCCTTTTGCTCTTGTAACCCTGCAGGGACGTACGGGCTGGATCATTCTTGGGGTGGTATGGACCATTGCCCTTTTAGGCACTTTTTTGAAGCTGTTCTTTACCGGCCGTTTCAAGATCTTTTCCACCTTACTTTATGTTAGTATGGGTTGGGTGATCGTCTTTGCCATAGAACCTCTTATGGAGAACCTTTCCAGCGAGGGCCTGTGGTGGCTTTTAGGTGGCGGACTCGCCTATACCATCGGGGCGATTCTCTACAGCATTAGCAAAATAAAATACAATCACGCAATTTTTCATTTGTGTGTTTTACTGGGAAGTTTCTGTCACTTCATGGCTATTTATCTCCATGTGCTCCCTTAAATTAAGTTGAATTTATAATTTTAGAGAGCCGTAATTTTTACCTTTATACATAGAAGTTAAATTCCGCTCTTAATTTGTAGCTGCTTTCAGAGTAAATTTCTCCGGGGCAAGCCCACGGAGCATTTTAGTGGAACACGTTTTCAAACTTTACAACATTTACTAACGAGGCAAGCCTCGGGGTATTTACCCTCCTATGAATAAAAAATCTGGAAAATAGAATTTTCCGGTTTTCTTATTTGTGATCCCAAAGTTTAAAAAAAATGAAACTGTCACGAAAAAATGTTCAAATCAAAGAAGATCTCATCACGCGTGACTGGCTGGCGATAGACCGCACCCGCATGGCCAATGAAAGGACTTTTCTCGCTTACCTGAGAACCTTTATTGTGGTATTAAGTTCGGGAGTGGCGATTATTAGAGTAGAGGTGCTCCAGGAAATGTACGATCTGGGAATTTTTCTCCTGGTGGTTGCACCTGTAATCCTGCTCATAGGGATTGCAAGATTTCTATATGTGAGAAGACATATTAGAAAATATTTTACCGTTAAGTGAGCTTCAGGAGCTATTCCCTGTTTTTAAAAATGTTCGAAAAGGGTTGAACAAAGGGGACTTTATAGCTTAAAAAGCTGCTCTTCTATCTTTTCTTTCTTTTTCCTTTTTTCCCGAATACGCCCATCATTGTAGGAGAAGAAATAAACCACAACACGAATCCGCTTAGCACGGTAATAAGGCCCAGCAGGGAAAAAGCTCTTAAAATTGAAGTATTAAAATCATCTCGCGTATCATAATCCATAGTATGGGTCATCCACAGGAAATCAAACCACCTCCAGTCTCTGTGTCGTACAGATTTAAAAGTTCCGTCAACAGCCGAGATATATGCTTTGGGTTTTTCCTGCCCGGCATAAGAAATAACATAGGCCGGTAAAGGGCCGCCGCGGTATTCATGGTGATCGCCGGTTTCGGTAATCTTTTCAACTCCGGTGATTTTCATGCTGTCGAGCATGTGTTTTTTTGCAATTTTTACCGCTTCGTCTTCTGTAATTTCCTGCTTTTGTTCACCATTTCGGGCGTGTACCAATTTTTCATTGTTCACCCAGTAGTAAGGTTCTCCTGCTATATCTTTTAGCTGAAGGGAATTGATCTGCATTTGGGGAGCTACTTCAGAAATACCTGGAAGATATGAAAAAGTAGTGGGGTGCACATGATTTTTTCTGAAGTGGTCACCGTGAATCTCGTCAATATCGGTCCAGCTGAAGTACATTCCGCTAATAGTCCACATCAAAAATTGAATTCCGAGGAAGATCCCCAGGTAGCGGTGTGCTTTTCTAATGTAGGAAGCAGCTTTTCGTTTTACAAAAGGCATCGAGAGTTGTGAATTTCTACAAGTATACTAAAATCTGCTTCAGCTGAAGTTCCTGTCTTAAAAAACTCCTTCAGTAATCCCCATTTTTGGATGGTAATGATCTATAGCATCTTTCAGGATTAATAAGGCGATCTCAACCATATTTTTTAGTTCGTAGAATGCAACCGAACCACTATTGAACGGCGGATAACTTTCCATTAAGTCGTGCATATTCCGCAGCTGTTCAAGGGCTGCCGTTTTTGCCATTTTTGGAGCCGAATGTAACAGGTCATAATCCATGATCTCGTTGAGGCGCTGCCTGAGACTGGCGATGATCTTTTCATCAACTTCGGTATTGAAATTATTCAAAACCTCTTGCTGATTCCGGTTGCTGGGATAGGAAAGATGATCCAACTCCTGCAACACGGCTTTTGAAGCTTCGTGCGAATAAACTATGGCTTCAAGAAGGGAATTGGATGCCAGCCGATTGGCGCCGTGAAGGCCGGTGTGCACACATTCTCCCGATGCGTACAGCTGCTCCACCGTGGTTCTCGCATGCTGGTCTACATCAATGCCCCCGCACTGGTAATGAGCTGCGGGTACAATAGGTATAAGATCTGTCGCCACATTAATACCTATTGCACGACAGTAGGCGACAATAGTGGGGAATTTGGCAGTGAATTTTTCAATATCCAGGTGACGGCAATCCAAATAGGCATGTTTTTCTCCCGAGCTTTTTAGTTCTTTGACAATGGCTTCAGATACGATATCACGGGTTGCCAGCTCCCCCCTGGAATCAGATTTATAGAGGAAACGTTTGCCCTGGTGATTTACCACGTAAGCACCATAGCCACGCACAGCTTCAGAAATGAGAAAAAGCGGATGTTTCCCCGCTTCATACAATGCTGTGGGGTGAAACTGTATGTAGTTCATGTTTTTTACCGCCGCCCCGGCTCTCCAGGCCATGGCCACCCCGTCGCCGGTGGCTACCGTAGGATTGGTGGTGTTGCCAAAGACCATCCCACAACCTCCACTTGCCAAAAATGTGATTTTGGAGGTGATGCTTGTTCTTTGAGAATTGGTCTTGTTAAGCGCATGTATCCCAATACACCTGTCTTTTTTGGCGTTGAGTATGAGATCGATTACAAAATAGTGATCGTAAAAATGTATGTTGGGAAGTGACTTTGCATGTAAGATCAGCTTTCGCTGAATTTCAAATCCGGTAAGGTCACGGTGGTGGACAATCCGCCGTCGTGAGTGTCCGCCTTCAAGTCCTAATTCGAGAATTCCATTTTTTCCGGAGTCAAAAGAAGTTCCCCACGCCACTAGCTCTAAAAGTCGTTCGGGGGCTTGTGAAACTACCATTTTAACCACTTCAGCATCATTTATTCCGCGTCCGGCTTCAATAGTGTCTTTTACGTGCAACTCAAAGCTGTCCTGCACCCGGTCAAGCACCACGGCAATTCCACCCTGTGCCTGGGCTGTGTTGGAAATCTCCATTTTTTCCTTTGTAATGACAGTAACATTTACATCGGGACGGGCTTCTGCAATCTTAATGACAAAGGTGAGGCCAGCTACGCCAGATCCTATTACCAGTACATCTGTTTTCATTCTAAGAAAGTTCTAACATGCGTTTAATAGGCACCAGGGCCTTTTTCATAAGATCTTCAGAAAGTTTTATTTCGGGGGTTTCTTTTGCGAGGCAGTCATAAAGTTTCTTTAGGGAATTCATTTTCATAAACGCACATTCACTGCAGGCACAGGTATTGTCTTCTTTGGCAGGGGCGGGGATAAGGGTCTTTTGGGGTACATCCTTTTGCATTTGATGCAAGATGCCGGCCTCGGTCGCAACAATAAATGTGTCGTGCTCACTACCCTTCACATAATTGAGCATCCCCGAGGTTGAGCCAATATAATTGGCTATTTTTAAAATATGGGTTTCAGATTCGGGATGCGCTATGATCTTTGCTGAAGGATGCTGCTTATACAACTCCAGCATCTTATCAAGCGAAAAAGCTTCATGAACTATGCAGGCACCATCCCACAGCAGCATTTCCCTCCCTGTCTTTTGCATCAGATATTTTCCAAGGTTTTTATCGGGGGCAAATATGATTTGCTTTTCCGGCGGAATAGAGTTGATGACCTTTTCGGCATTTGAAGAGGTACAAACAACATCGCTGAGGGTTTTTATTTCGGCAGAGCAATTGATGTAGGTGACCACCACATGATCTGGATATTGTTCTTTTAGTTTTCTAAAGGCTTGAGGCGGGCAACTGTCGGCCAGGGAACACCCCGCATTAAGGTCGGGCAAAAATACCCTTTTTGAGGGGTTAAGGATCTTGGCGGTTTCGGCCATAAAATGTACCCCGGCAAATACAATGATCCCGGCCGAAGTTTCAGCGGCCTTTTTCGCCAGTTCGAGCGAGTCGCCAATGAAATCGGCAACTTCCTGTATTTCGGGTTCCTGGTAATAGTGGGCCAGGATCACTGCATTTTTATCCTTTTTTAATTGTGCCAGTTCTTCTTGTAAAGTGGTTGGTTGCGGTACGGATACTGTCATAAATAATCCTGTAGTGATTCAAATTTTTAAAAATGTGTCTCCCGAAATAAGGCCTGAAGTTAGATCCATCAAGCTTGTTCTTTCCACAATTTCTTTCAGGCTGTTTCGCACAGGCTTAAAGCGGGAATGGAAAGGGCAGGGATGATCTTCACTACAGTTATGCAGGCCAAGGCTACAACGGGTATAGACTTTGTCTCCATCAATGGCCAGCACGATTTGGGAAATCTTAATGTCTGGAAGCCTTTCTTTTTCAACCTGAAATCCGCCATGAGCTCCTTTTGTAGAAACTATAATGCCGTTTTTTGATAACTTCTGAAGGGTTTTAGCCGTAAATGCTTCGGGAGAATCAATCTCCCTTGCAATATCTTTCAGGCTTGACCTTCTCCCTTTTTCAGATTCTGAAGCAATAAAGATCGTGGCTCTTATGGCATACTCGCAGGCTTTTGAAAACATGGTTCGTAATTTCAGTTTGTAAAACAAAAATAAGGACAGTAAAGTCTCTTTTTTATGACCTCTGTCAGGAACTGCCACTTTTCATGCTTTTGAAGTTGTAGTTTTCAAAATAGGAGAAATGCCCTTTTTTTAGATTTCCGGAGAATAAATCAAGCAATATTCTTCAGAAATTAAATTAGGGTAATTGCTTAAATATAAATGCCTTATAAAGAATTGTTTTGCTTTAAATTCTTAAATTTAAAGAGCGATTGCTGGGGAGTTGAGGTTAGTTTTTGATCATTTTATGTGCCCTTTTCTTTCGGGTTGTACTTTTAAAGTTGTGCGAAATGAAGATCTCTCCTAAAAAGATCATGATTTTCTTTGGGCCGATGGTTTATTTTGCTCTGCAGGCAGTAGAACATCCCCAGTCAATGCCAATTTTGGCCTGGGATGTATTGTGTGTTACCATCTGGATGGCAATTTGGTGGGTGAGTGAAGTTGTACCCATTGCTGTCACAGCTTTGCTTCCTATTGTGCTGTTCCCCCTTTCCGGGGCTTTATCTATTGAAGCAACCACCGCAGCCTATGGCGATAAATTCGTCTTTCTTTACCTGGGTGGTTTTCTTTTAGCCATTGCAATAGAAAAATGGGAGCTACACCGGCGAATAGCGCTTAGCATCATAAGGCTTATTGGAAACAATTTAAAGTTGATCATCCTCGGGTTTATGATAGCCACGGCTTTCCTGTCTATGTGGATCTCCAATACAGCAACCTCGGTAATGATGCTGCCAATAGGAGCGGCAATTATTAATCAATTATGGGATGACCCAAAGACAGAGCGGGACGAAAAAGCCATTTTTGGAAAGGCGCTCATGCTGTCTATAGCTTACAGCGCTTCAATAGGAGGGATAGCCACTTTAATTGGAACACCGCCTAACCTTGTGCTGGCAGGAGTGGTGCAAAAATTCTATGGCATTGAAATCACCTTTTACCAATGGCTTAAACTGGGGCTGCCTATCTCTCTTGTTTTACTGGCAATTAGCTGGAAGTATCTTACCACATTTGCCTTTGATCTTAAAGGCATGAGACTCCCCGGAGGTAAGGCCGAAATCGCCAGGCTGCTTCACGAATTTGGCGCTATGACTAAACAGGAAAAGATCGTTCTTACCGTTTTTATACTTACAGCACTTGGATGGATCACCCGATCTTTTTTGCTACAACCTGTACTTCCGTTTTTAGATGATACAGTAATAGCAATTTTCGCAGGAATCACACTTTTCCTGTTGCCATCGGGGAAGGAACATGGCCGAATTCTTGTTTGGGAAGATGCAGTGAAGATTCCGTGGGGAATCATTATCCTTTTTGGAGGAGGTATGGCACTGGCAAAGGCTTTTGAGGAAACCGGCCTTGCTGTTTGGATTGGGCAGCAGCTTAGCAGCCTTGAGAATTTACCTCTTATTCTGCTGGTACTGGTGTTGGTGACTGCGGTTAATTTTCTTACTGAAGTCACCTCCAACCTTGCTACCACAGCAATGTTGCTGCCTATTTTAGCCCCTATGGCACTCGCCATGCAAATTCATCCTTACTTCTTACTGGTGGCGGCCACCCTTGCGGCATCCTGTGCATTTATGTTACCGGTAGCTACACCACCTAATGCTGTGGTCTTTGGTGCGGGATACTTGAAAATTAAAGATATGACGAGAGCGGGCATTTGGTTGAACCTGTTGTCTATTCTCATCATCACCCTCGTCATCTATTTTCTTCTGCCTGTTATTTGGGGAATAGAAGTGAGCGTAATTCCTGAAGTTTTTCTACCCGGATCGAGTTAACAGGTAAGAATTTTTGTCTTCTTGGGTAATGGTTCTTATAACTTTACAGGGATTACCTGCAGCAAAGACGTTTGGGGGAATATCTCTGGTCACCACACTTCCTGAACCAATAACAGAATTATCACCTATGGTCACCCGCGGATTGATCACCACGTGTCCTCCTATCCACACATGATTTCCTACTTTCACCGGGTAGGCATGTTCCCATTCCTGTATCCTGTTTTCATAGTGCATAGGATGTCCGGCAGTAAAGATCCCTACATTGGGGCCAATAAGCACATGGTTTCCAATAATTACTTTGGCGCAGTCCAGAATTGTGAGGTTATAATTTGTATAAAAATTCTCACCTATTTCAATATTGTAACCATAATCACAGCGGAAAGGGGGCTCAAAGTAATAGCTGTTCCCGGTTTTTCCCAATAGCTGCTGAAGGATCTCCTTCCGTTTGTCTACTTCGGAAGGAGGTAGGTTATTAAAGCTGAAGATAAATTCTTTAGCTTTTTGTCTTTCTGTAAGTAATTCATGGTCAAATGCTTTATAAGGCTCACCTGTCAACATTTTTTCCTTTTCTGTTTTCATGAGCTTTATATGAACTTGTTTCTTTTATGCTGAAATTTACTACACCTTTTCGGGTACACCTGTTTCGTATGGGTTGGATGGATCATTGCTCCACTCAAACCAACCACCATCATAAACTGAAACATTTGGCCATCCCAAAAGCCAGGCATTAAACCAGGCTTCACTGCCGCGCCACCCTGTACCGCAGTAGAATGCGAGATGTTTATCGGGGGTAATTCCATTTTGTTCCCAGTTTTCTATGATCTCGTGGAATTCCCGGGTAGTGTGGTCAACATTCCGGTAGTTTTCCATGTGGTAAGCGTCACTACCACAGTCGGCAAAAATGGCTCCGGGGATACGCCCTTTGGCTTCAATGTAATTGTAGCCACTTACCTCACCAATATATTCGGGATAGCTGCGCACGCAAACCAGCTCGGCATCGGTCGAAGCAATAATGTCTTTGGCTTCGGGCACGTCTACGGCCAATTCGGGGTGAGCCGGAATTTTAACTCCAAAATCTTCTACAGGTTCCTTTTTCACATCTTCTTTACTCACTTCAAAACCTGCGTCTTCCCAGGATTGAAAGCCGCCATTGAGTATTCTTACGTCTTTTACACCGGCGTACATCATGATGAAGGCATTTCTTATAGCGCCAATATCTCCGGCAGCACTTCCGGGAAACTCATCATCGTTATCGGGGAACATGAATTTCCCGTAGAGAATTACGGTAGTATCGGCTGTGATGCCGTGTTCTTCCAGGGCTTTATTTAGTTCTTCGGGGCTGCGGCGGTTCCAGGTTTCAGGAGATTCCAGGGCGTTGGTGTCCATGTCTATTGCTCCGGGGATGTGGCCGGTTAAATAGGCGTCCCTATTGCGATAATGCGCATGTACCACCACATATTTATCGTTGTCATATTCTGCAGGTTTTTCTCCAGATATAAGTTTATTCACCCATTGTGCCGATACCAGCTGCCTGTATTTTGGTAGATAGCTCATGGGTAAATTATCGTCGGTAGTCCATTCGTCCAGAAAGTGGTTGAAAAGTGCCATTTTTGAATACCCTGCTTTTTCAAAGCTTTCGGCTACCTTTTGGGCTTCATCGCGATTGTATCCGTAAATGATAATTTCCCGGGAAGGATGAATTTCCTTATGCCGCACAATCTCAATCCAGTCCATGTAGCCTGTCCATTTCGCCGGAAGCGATTTTGCACCTTTTATATGTCCGCCACGAGGTTCATTTTTTAATTTCCAGCCGTTATAGGCGTCAACCGGGCGCACGTCAATAACTAATGCTCCTTTATTTTGTCTATCAATAAGTTCCTGAGTGGTTACTTCCCTGAAGTTTGTCATTTTTCGGATTTTATGTGCAAAAAAAGAACTTCCGAAGAAGCTCTGATTTTTGGTTTTTCCGAAGATAACTAATTTCCCATTTTTTTGAGGCAGGCTGTAGCTTAAGAAATTCCTAAAACTTACTGAAGAAAGGGAATTCTGCTACAGGTCAATCTCTTTTTTATAAGATTGAGTTTTTTCCACGCCATTTTCATTAGTGGTTTTGCGAACCACGATCTCCAGTTTTTGATAATCTTCCATATTGCCAATGCCGCTTTCTACAGCATTTTTGATTTCGCCTGTCATTTTGAAGAAAGAAACAACGTTTACCGGTAAAGCTTCTGGCTGAATTTCAACTGTAAGAGCATGGTATTCTGTATCTCCTGTCTTTTCGGTTTTTGAGGAGCCAATAGAAATATTTTCAGCAGGAATAACTGCAGAGATCCTGCTTTTCAAAGTTTCCTGCTCCACAGTATATTCGGGAGGAATGGTATCCTGGTGGACTACTCTTGTGATCTTTTCTACACAGGAGGTGAATAAAATTAAAACTGTAAGTAATGGCAGGAATTTGAAGCTTTTCATTTGATCTTTCGGGTTAGGAATGGGTTTAGCTATAGAAATTAGTAGCAGCCTGTAACAGGTTGTTACAAATCTTAGGAGCTAAACCAGGAATGTTTTTTGAAAAAATTCAGTTAAAACCCGAATTCATCTATAAAAATTTAATTTTTTGAGCTGCAATTTAGGAAGTGATAAATGTCTTCAACTTTAGCGCTAAATCTTCCGTGTGTGCCTGAAAAAGCTTAGTTTTGGGGAGATTTGAATTAATTTCGGCATGAAGAATAACAGGCATTTTGTAATTGATTTTGACAGTACGTTCACCCAGGTGGAAGCTCTTGATATATTAGGCGAAATTTCGCTGGAGAACCACCAGGAAAAAGAGGAGCGGCTTCAACGGCTTGTAGATCTTACCAACAGCGGGATGGCCGGTGATCTCTCCTTTAGGGAATCCCTGGAACAGCGGCTGGCCCTGCTCAATGCCGAAGAACAACATTTGCCAAAGCTTGTTGACCGCTTAAAAAGCAAGGTTTCTACGAGTTTTATTAGAAACAGGGAGTTCTTTGAAGAAAACCACGAGAATATTTATATCATTTCAAATGGTTTTAAAGAGTTTATTGTGCCTATAGTGAAAGAGTTTGGCGTAAGGGAAGAGAATGTTTTCGCCAATACTTTTCGCCCTGATTCTGAAGGAAAGCTTACCAATTTTGATACCGATAATGTCCTCTCATCCAATAACGGAAAGGTAGAAATGCTCAAGCGGTTAGACCTGCAGGGCGATGTTTACGTAATTGGGGATGGCTATACAGATTACGAGATCAAAGCCGCCGGTCTTGCCAATAAATTTTATGCTTTTACTGAAAATGTTGAACGCGGCAATGTTTTGGAAAAAGCCGATCATATTACACCAAGTCTTGACGAATTTCTATACCTGCACAAAATGAATAAAGCTATCTCTTATCCTAAAAATCGAATTAAAGTGCTGCTGCTCGAAAATGTACACGAGGACGCTGTAAAGATCATGAAAAATGAAGGCTACAACGTAACTACAATTGCAGGTGCACTAGATGAAGAGGAACTCGCCGAAAAGATCAAAGATGTGTCGGTGTTAGGGATACGATCAAAAACCCATGTGACCGAAAAGGTGCTGAAAAATGCCAACAGGCTTATTTCTGTAGGTGCGTTTTGTATTGGTACCAACCAGATAGATCTTGAAGCCTGCCTCAAAAAAGGGATTGCAGTTTTCAATGCACCATTTAGCAATACGCGATCTGTCGTTGAGCTTGCCATAGGTGAGATCATCTTTCTTATGAGAGGCCTGCCCGACAGGCTGGCGGAGATGCATGCCGGTAACTGGAACAAATCGGCTAACGGCAGCAGGGAAGTCCGCGGAAAAAAGCTGGGGATTGTTGGCTACGGAAATATAGGCGCACAGCTATCGGTAGTTGCCGAAGCTATAGGTTTTGATGTCTATTATTACGATTTAATGGAGAAACTGGCTTTGGGAAATGCTACCAAGTGCAGCAGCCTTGAAGAATTACTTCAAATAGCTGATGTTGTTACCCTGCACGTTGATGGCCGCAAAGAAAACCATAACCTTATTGGAGAAAAAGAACTTGAGCTTATGAAAGAAGGATCAGTGTTTCTCAATCTTAGCAGGGGGCATGTAGTTGATTTGGAAGCTTTGAAAAAACACCTGGAAAGCGGCAAAATAAGTGGCGCCGGAGTAGATGTTTTTCCGAAGGAACCCAAGACCAATACAGAGCAATTTGAATCGGAATTACGGGGTGTCAAAAATGTCATTTTAACGCCTCATATTGGTGGAAGTACCGAAGAAGCCCAGGTGAATATCGGGAATTTTGTTCCCAATAAGATCATTGAGTACATCAATACGGGAAGTACCACCAACAGCGTTAATTTCCCTAATTTGCAGTTGCCTATACTTGAAAATGCCCATCGTTTAATTCATATTCACCACAACAGGCCTGGCATTATTGCACATATCAACAACGTCTTGTCGCAGCACGACTGTAATATTGTAGGGCAGTACCTTAAAACCAACGAATCTATAGGATACGTGATCACCGATATCAATAAAGCCTACAATAAGGAAGTGGTTGATGAGATGCGGGGAATTGATGGAACCATCAGGTTCAGAGTGCTTTATTAATTCTCAATAATCGATAAACTATTGATAATTAATAATAGTCAATAGTACATATTCAATACACTATATTCAACTTGTCTGCTGATTAAGGACTAACAAGTGAAACATGATTACAATCATGTTTTGGCTGTGATGGATTCTGCATCTTTGGGGTTTTGCCTCTAAAACCCTTAATTAATGACATATAATTTAACGCCTCACCGGTTCCATATTCCGGTAATGGGCTTGGCCTTTACCATAGACACGCCTATAAAGGTGGCGCACTATGGTATTACCTCTGCGTTGTCTATCATTGAAGACAATCTCATCGAGATGATGAGAAAGCATTACTACCAGGAAAACAATGAGATTTATGTTCCCATTGAAAAGCACGAGGAAAACTACCGCGTGCGACGCATCACCGACTATCTTAACCTGGTCAACCGAAATGTTCAATCTAAATTTGAAAAACTCAAATCTTCAGCTTTTGACAAGGGATCAGAAATTGTGAAGTATTTTGAGATGCTGCCCGAAGAAAGTGGCCTCAAAGAAAAATACGAGCAGTTTTTACAGTCTCATGGCGAAGCCAAAGCAGAGCTGGAAAGTTTTCTTCGGAAGCATATTAGTCCCGGTGGGATTGAAGTGAACATCATGACCAAAGTGGATAAGAACAACACCGGAAAAAACGGAGAGATCCTTCCCGATGGTTCTGACGCTTTGGGAGCACTAAAAGCTTATGCCGAAAGTGAACTCGAAAATTCAGCAGTGATATTTTCTGCAGGGATGAATCCGAGATTGTTCAATTACCTGGAAAACTTCAGGGAATTTGATGCTTCGGCCTGGGGCAGGTTCAAAAAGAAAGTGATCATCAAGGTGAGCGATTACCGTTCGGCACTTATCCAGGGAAAGTACCTTGCCAAAAAAGGCATTTGGGTAAGTGAATTCAGGATTGAATCGGGATTGAATTGTGGCGGACATGCTTTTGCCACCCAGGGATATTTACTGGGACCAATTCTGGAAGAATTCCGAAGTAAAAAAGAAGAACTGGAACAGGCACTTTTCAGCCTTTACAATCCGGCAATACAGGCCAGGGGAGAAGCAGGTTTTGACCAGCCACACCCTGTAAATATTACGGTACAGGGCGGGATTGGAACTGCAGCCGAGCAACAATTGCTTTACGGATATTACGGGGTTAACGGCACTGGCTGGGGAACTCCCTTTTTGCTGTGCCCTGAAGCTACAACTGTAGATGCAGGTACGCTCGAACTGCTGCGGAAAAGTAAGGAGAATGATGTGGTGCTTAGCAAAGCCTCACCGCTGGGAGTGCGCTTCAATTACCTGAAGAATACCAGTGCCAATGTAGAGAGGCAGCAAAGAATTGACCGCGGGAAACCCGGAAGTCCCTGTACCGAAAAGTACCTGGTTTCAAATACCGAATTTACCAAAGAACCCATATGTACGGCTTCGAGAAAGTACCAGAAGCTAAAGCTGGAACAGCTGGAAAATGCAGGTTTGCCTGAAGAAGAATATCAGTTGCAGGTAGACGATTTGCTGAGCAAAGAATGTCTTTGCATTGGCCTTAGTAGTTCTGCCGGAATTAATTATAAGGTTCCTATTGTAGAAAAGCTGGATGCCGTTACTATTTGCCCCGGGCCAAATATTGTAAATTACAGTAAACTAGCAAGCTTGCAGGAGATGAGCGATCACATTTATGGTAGGCAGGAGCTGCCTGTAGATCCGCAACGGCCACATATGTTTGTAAAAGAACTTCAGCTTTACGTGGAGTATCTAAAAGAGGAAATCAAGAACACTTTTAATCCGGTGCCCAGAGATATTAAGGGCTGGACGGGTTTCTGCAATAATTTGCTAGAAGGGGTTTCCCATTATAGAACACTTGCTGAGCAGGAGCTTATTAAAAAGAAAGAAGCTTTTGAACAGGGCTTAAACAGATGGGAAGCAGCAGTGCTCGAAATCAAAGCCGGCCTGGAAAGCAGGTAAATATATTACCCTCCAAAAATGACATTTTGGAGGTTTTTTTTTTGTCCCTGGTTCTAATCACAAACGATTAGCCCTTATTCCTTACTCATTGATTTGAGGGCCGCGATCATTTCGGGAGCAGTGTTCACCACTTTCCTAATCTTTCCTGAAGGTTCCACTACAATGTGAGTGGGATAGATTGAAAAACCCAAAGTATCTTCAATAAAAGCTTTTTGTTGAGGAACAACAGCGTATTTGAATTCCCTTTCAGCAAGGAATTTTTGTAGTTCAGCTTTGGTGTCAAGGGAGAGGCTCAGAAAGATCACATCTTCATTTTCTCGGTATTCTTCGACCAGTTGGTTGAGTTGCGGCATTTCTTCTATACAGGGTTTGCAGTTAAGAAACCAGGTTTTTATCGCCAGGGTTTTGCCCTGAAGCGCTTCTTTTGAATAAGATTTCCCATCGAGATCGGTGAGGTTAAAATCGGGAAATTGCTGGCCTTCCATCATAAAATGTTTGTACTCGCGGTAACTGTCGGCCGAGATGGTGTAGCTTATATCTCCATCAGATTCTTTTGTGAGCTTAAACAGCTGATATTGATCTCGCGCTGCATTCGATTTCTTTTCTATGGCGATAAACTCCCCTGTCAAAAGGGCTTCAAAAAATGCCTTTTTTGAGATGCTGTCGCCATCTTCTCCCAGCGGCAAAAAGTCTGAAGACAAATCTATATTGGTTTTGTGATATCGCCACCATTTAGCCTGATCGGCATGCAGGGAAGAGAACAGAAGATCCATTTCGGTGACTTTTTCCTTTTCCTGGCAGGAGAGCAGCAGGAAGGAGATCATGATAAACAGAAGTCGGGATACAGAAGAAAAACCTTTCAAAATTTACCTTTTTAGTTCGGCTTAAAGATAAGGAATCTTCAAACAGGGTAAAGAACTGATGTTTGCAGTTTTTATGGGATCTTAACTTCGGAAAAAGCCGAAAAACAGGAGAGCTACGGTTCAGAAATAACGATCAGTTGCCGTGCAATTAGGTGGTTTGTACCTCCCAAAAATCTGAAATATTTATTTTACTTATTTCTGAATTCCTTCCGAAGTAATTGGGGCGATACTTAGATAGAATTTTGTAAACAAAACATCCTCCGGAAACTAAGGGATTTGTAGGGCAAAAATGTGTGAAATACCCTAAATTTACCAAAGCAAACGCACAGCTATGCTCGAAGAAGAACTTAGAGACGCCTACCATTTTATATTTGAGGAAGAACTGCTGCAGGAAATGCTGAAGTTTGGGAGCCTTAAAGAAGTAAAATCGGGCGGGATCATTATTGATATTGGAGATTACGTAAAGCAGATGCCGTTATTGCTTGAAGGCGCAATTAAGATTTTGCGGGAAGACAAAGATGGCGATGAACTTTTACTGTACTTCCTGGAACGTGGCGATACTTGTGCCATGACCCTCTCGTGCTGCCTGGGGCAGACAAAAAGTGAAATACGGGCCGTTGCCGAAAAGGACACGAGCCTGGTGATGATTCCCATAGAAAAAATGGAGGAATGGACCTTCCGGTTTAAGAGCTGGCGGAACTTTGTCTTTGAAAGTTACCACAGCCGGTTAACCGAGATGCTTGATACCATTGATACCATTGCGTTTCTCCATATGGATGAGCGCCTTATGAAATACTTGCAGGACAAGGCTAAGATCAATAAAACCGAACAGATACAGGTGACGCACCAGGAGATTGCTTATGACCTTCACACCTCGAGGGTGGTAGTTTCACGACTTCTTAAAAAACTTGAACTGGATGGTAAAATTGGGCTGCAACGCAACAGCATTATGGTTCATGATCTTTAAGTGTGACCTTTGTTACAGACTCTGCAGCTATGAAAAGCTAATTTTGGGCTGAAAATTTTCATAATGGGTATAACAGAAATTCTCGGGTATTTTGGAGCTTTAATTATTGGAGTGGTGCTGGGCCTTATTGGCGGTGGCGGTTCAATTTTAACTGTACCTGTACTGGTGTACCTGCTTTCTATAAATCCTGTGACGGCAACGGCATACTCTCTGTTTGTTGTGGGCGCAACTTCTTTGTTTGGATCTATCAGGAACTTTCAAAAGAAAAGAGTAGATCTTAAAACTGCTGTAGTTTTTTCCATTCCCGCTTTTATAGCTGTTTACCTTACAAGAAAATTTCTCATACCTGCCATACCCCAAACGATCATTACCATTGGAGACCTTACAGTTACCAAGAATATTGGGATCATGTTGTTCTTTGCGCTTATTATGATGATAGCTTCGGTTTCTATGATTTTGGAGCCTTCAGAAAAAGATGCCAAACCAAAACAGGTGAAGTATAACTATTTGTTCATCACCCTGGAAGGAGCGATTGTGGGAGTGCTTACAGGAATTGTGGGTGCCGGTGGCGGATTTTTGATCATTCCTGCATTGGTGCTTATGGCCAAACTGCCTATGAAGAGGGCTGTTGCCACGTCGCTGGTGATCATTGCCGTAAAATCTTTGATAGGGTTTATTGGAGATATTCAAAATCTCGAAATCAACTGGGGCTTTCTTCTTGTTTTTACTGTGATTTCTATTGCAGGGATCTATGTAGGGATTTGGCTCAATAAGTTTATTGATGGAAAAAAGCTGAAGAAAGGATTTGGCTGGTTTGTGCTGGTGATGGGGCTGTATATTTTTTGGAAAGAAATTTTTTAAAGGATCCCCGAAAATGACATTTTCCGGGAACTTTTGTTCAATATAAATTCACGGTTAATGGAAAATCTTGATTTTGCACGTTTGCAGATGGCCTTCACCCTTGGGTTTCACATCATCTTTGCCTGTATTGGAATGGTTATGCCTTTCTTTATGGTCGTCTCCCATAAGAAATGGCTCAACACCCGGAATCCGTTATATTTAGAGTTGACCAAAGCCTGGCAGAAAGGCGTGGCTATTTTCTTTGTTACGGGAGCAGTTTCAGGAACGGCGCTTTCTTTTGAACTTGGTATGCTGTGGCCGGAATTTATGAAACATGCCGGGCCTATTATTGGAATGCCTTTCTCGCTTGAAGGCGCAGCTTTTTTTGTAGAAGCCATTGCCCTAGGTTTCTATCTCTACGGGTGGAACAAACTACCTGAAAAATTCCATTGGTTTACGGGCATCATTATCGGGATATCGGGGGTTGCATCAGGAATTTTGGTGGTTTCGGCCAATGGCTGGATGAATGCGCCAACAGGATTTGATTATGTGAATGGCGAATATATCAATATTGATCCGGTGCAGGCGTTACTGAATCCGGCGTGGTTCACCCAGGCCCTGCATATGACCTTAGCGGCTTTTGTAGCAACCAGTTTTGCGGTGGCAGGAGTACACGCTTTTCAGGTTTACCGCAACAAAAGGCCGCAACTTCACAAAAAAGCTTTTAAGATTGCAATTGTATTTGGCGCAGTAGCTGCTTTTCTTCAGCCTTTGAGCGGAGATCTTTCAGCAAAAGATATTGCAGAACGGCAGCCGGTGAAATTAGCTGCCATGGAAGCTCATTACGAAACTGATACCAATGTGCCACTTTATATTGGAGGGATTGTAGATGAAGAACAGCAAACAGTCTCTCATAAAATAGCAATTCCGGGGGCGCTTTCGTTTTTGGCTTTTGGCGATTTTGATGCCGAGGTGGTGGGGCTAAAGGATTTTCCGGCAGACGAGCTCCCGCCGGTGGCCGTGGTGCATTATGCTTTCCAGATCATGGTGGGAATTGGAACCCTGCTTATGATAGCCGGATTGCTCTATTTTATTAGCCTGAAGTACAAATCGCTTTTAAAGCGGAAATGGTACTGGCTCCTCTTTGTTTTCCTGGCACCTTTAGGTTTTATAGCGGTAGAAGCAGGCTGGGTGGTGACCGAAGTGGGCCGGCAACCCTGGGTTATCTACGGCTTTATGAAAACCAGTGAAGCTGTGACCCCAATGCCGGGAATGGAATTCAGTTTTTACATGTATGTGGTAGTATACCTTGTTCTTGCCCTCACCGTTACCTGGTTAATGAGAAGACAGATCAAAGTACTTAATTCTGTAAAAGATTAATTATGCTGTACGTTGTCCTTTTCTTCCTGTTGTTTTCCCTGTTGCTTTACGTGTTGCTTGGTGGTGCAGATTTTGGCGCAGGGATAGTAGAATTATTTTCTTCCCCACGAAATAAAAGAACTACCCGTGATACCATTTACAGGGTCATGGGACCCGTTTGGGAAGCCAATCACATCTGGCTCATTATATTATTAGTGATCTTGTGGGTTGCATTTCCCGCTTATTTTAATGTGATCGTGATCTATTTGCACGTGCCTTTTGTGCTGGTGCTGCTGGGTATTACCATGAGAGGGGTGGCGTTTATATTCCGGCATTACGATGCCATTGTAGACGAATCGCAGGTGTGGTACAACTGGATGTTTAGAATTTCCAGCCTTATTACGCCAATTTTTCTGGGAATGTCTTTTGGAGCTTTAATAGGCGGAAAGATCATTCTTGTCAAAGATTTCTCCAGTTACAGCTTTTATGATCTTTACATGTTACCCTGGTTCAATGTCTTCACCTTGCTTGTTGGGCTCTTTTATGCTGCCCTCTGTGCTTTTCTTGCCTCCACTTTGTTGATTGGAGAAACTGAAGGAGAGGTGAGGAAAATCTTCAGCCGCAAATCGGCTTATTTTACTATTGCCCTGGTTTTACTGGGCTTTATTTTGATCATTTACGGCTATGTGCAGGAGGTGCTGTTTATCCAGGATTTCATTCATAATCCTGTTTCTTTGGGTGCCGTTGGTTTATCGGCTCTCTTATTGATACCATTATGGAGAGCCATTAAAAGGCAGAATAGAATTGCCAGCAGGTATCTTGCAGGCCTGCAGGTGGTTTTGGTGTTATTCGCTGCCCTTTATGCGCATTTTCCTTACATCATTATTACTGAGGAAAAAGAATTAAGTTTACTGGAGGGACTGCCCCCTCACAGCGTGATCCAAAATCTCGGAGTGATGTTGTTGATTGGAGGAGGAGTGATTCTCCCCGGACTTTTCCATTTAATGAAGTCTTTCGGGATGATCAAGATTTTTAGAACAGGAGAAGATGAAGTAGGACAATAGATAACAGGAATTTAATTTTTCTCTTGTTACCTTCAGGAAGATGAGCAAACCGAATTAAAATTTTATTCAGAAGTATGGCTGTCCCACAAAAAGATAAAATTCTAGTCGCAGTTCAAATTTTGCTGTTGCTCGTATGGATCATACCTGTAGAAGCATGGAATTTTGAGTTATCAGAAAACCTTCAAGGCCTGGGCTTAGGTGGCGCCGTGGTGGGTTTCGTACTGGTGTTGATCGCATTTTTTCAGATGAATACCAGTCTATCTCCTTTTCCCAGCCCCCGTAAATCTGCAAAACTAGTTACCAGTGGCGTCTTTGCATTTGCGCGCCATCCCATTTATTCAGGTGTGATTTTTATGGCTTTAGGGCTTTCGGTGTGGTTTGGCTCAGGCTATAAGTTGGTAATAAGTTTACTGTTTTATATTTTTTTCTATTTAAAAAGCAGGTATGAAGAAAAGCTGCTTTTGAAGGTCTTTCCTGAATATGCCATGTACAGGAGGAATACCGGGAGATTTTTTCCTAAATTTAAAGGAAGAATTTGATTAGCTATGATGAAGAGATTTGGAAAAACTCCGACGGGGCATCGCCTGCAGCGGATAAAAAACTCCCGGCACTATCGGGAAGGCAGTTTTAAGAATGTTGAGGTAACTTCGGTAAGTCCCGGTGATGCTTCAATGTTCACCATCCTCAAAAAGATGATTTTGCGACCTTCTTCTGTAAAACCTGCAGGAGAGTTACCACATTTAAAAACCGACCTTAAAAATCTCGATCCCGAAAAGCCACAGCTCGTGTGGTTTGGGCATTCTTCTTACCTGCTACAAATTAATGGTTATACTGTGCTGGTAGATCCGGTTTTTAGCGGTAATGCTTCCCCTTTTCGCTTCTTCGGAAAAGCTTTTGAGGGCGCAGATGCTTTTAATGCTGAAGATATGCCGAAAATAGACCTGCTCATTATTACTCATGACCATTATGATCATTTAGATTACCCGAGTATAAAAAAAATGGAGCCAAAGATCGAGACGGTCGTTACCTCTTTGGGCGTAGGAGAACACCTGGAAAACTGGGGTGTCAAAAATGGTAAAATTGAGGAGCTTGATTGGTGGGAGTCAAAGGAGATGCAGACTGATGTTCGGGTTAGTGCCACACCATCCAGGCATTTTTCAGGCCGCGGTATTAAGCGGGCCCAAACCTTATGGTCTTCTTTTGTGCTTGAGATCTTTGGTTTTAAAATATTTATTGGCGGGGATTCGGGATATGACAGGAGTTTTAAGAAAATAGGAGAAAGACATGGCCCCTTTGATCTGGCGTTGCTGGAATGTGGACAGTACGGCGAATATTGGCCACAGATACATATGTTTCCGGAGCAAACGGTACAGGCAGCACTAGACCTGCAGGCAAAAACAGTGGTTCCGGTGCATTGGGGAAAATTCGTGCTTTCTTACCATCCATGGAATGAGCCGATACAAAGGTTTGTAACAGCGGCAAAAAAGACAAACCTCAACTTCATTTCTCCACGAAATGGAGAACCTGTAGATTTTACTTCAGTTTACCAACAGGAAGCCTGGTGGCTATTTGAAAATAAAGATGAAAAATATGAACGAGAGTCAGCAACATTGGGATAAGGTATATTCAGAAAAAGCACCAACCGAGGTGAGTTGGTATGAACCTATGCCACAAATATCTCTTGAGCTTATAAGGAGCTGCGGAATTTCTAAAGACGCAGCAATAATAGATATTGGGGGAGGAGATAGCTTCCTTGCCGAATTTCTTGTTTCTTTAGGATATACAGATGTGACAGTAGTAGATATCTCTTCAAAAGCCATAGAGCGGGCAAAAGAGCGGATGTGTGAAAAAGCCGATGAAGTAAAATGGATCATTGCCGATGCTTCCAAGTTTGAACCGGAAAAGATTTACGACTTGTGGCACGATAGGGCAGCGTTTCATTTTCTTAACGATGATGATCAAAAAAATGATTATTTGGAAAGGGTACAAAAGGCAGTAAAACCCGGTGGTTACGTTATTATGGGAACTTTTTCGGATAAAGGCCCTGAAAAGTGCAGCGGACTTGCAGTACAGAGATATTCTGTGAACGACATATGTCAATTTTTTGAGAAGGAATTCAGCATGTTGAACGGAAAGAATGTAGATCACCAAACACCTTCAGGCGGAACACAAAATTTTACTTTTTGCAGTTTTCAGAAGAAAAAATAAATTAGAAAAATGATGAAAGAATTTTGGAACGATAGATACAATAGCGAAGAATACGTATATGGAGAGGTGCCTAATGAGTATTTTCACTCGCGATTTATTCAATTCGATCCCGGAGAAATATTATTTGCTGCTGAAGGAGAAGGCAGAAATGCCGTTTTCGCGGCTAAATGTGACTGGAAAGTAACTGCTTTTGATATAAGTGCTGAGGCGAAAAAGAAAGCTGAAAAACTTGCTAAGAAACATGAGGTCGAATTGGATTACCGGGTGGGAGAACTGCCAGACCTGGGGTTTGAAAAAGGGGATTTTGATGCCGTAACTTTGGTCTATGCTCATTTTCCTGTAGAAGTTCGAAAAAAATATCACGAGTTATTGATCTCTTATTTGCGAAGGGATGGCTTGATATTCTTTGAAGGCTTTAGCAAGAAACATAAGATCTATCAGGACAAAAATCCGGCAGTTGGAGGTCCAAAAGATGAAGCTTTATTATTTTCTATGGAGGAGATAAAAGAGGATTTTGGAAGTCTCAAATTCCTGGAATTGTATGAAACCGAAGTAGATTTAAAAGAAGGGAATGGGCATGACGGTTTGGGAGCTGTGACACGATTTGTAGCCCAGAAGAAGTAATTATAACCCGCAGTGAAATCCACTCAACTGCGGGTATTTAATTTTTAGAAAGTGATCTTAATTTCCTGCCTGCCCCAAAAACGCAGGTTCCGGATTGTTTAAGTTTTCTTCATATTTGGCTTTCCCCGCATCCAGAAACTCTACGAATTCCTGTACGTCAAGATCATATGCTCTTGGAGGAGAGAGTAACTCCTCATTGTCTCCAATCAGTGTGTAGTAAGGCTGCGCATTTGCATTAAGCTTCTGGATCATGAAATCCATGTTCTGTTTACCAATGGTCTTTTTTACTTTATTATCGTAAACAGAAGTGTACCATTCTTCCCTGGGGATTTCGGTTTTTTCATCTACATACATGGCGACCACAATGTAGTCTTCTTTTAACCTTTTCAAGACTGCAGGATCACTCCATACAGCGGCTTCCATTTCCCGGCAATTCACACAACCGTGGCCGGTAAAGTCTATAAAAATGGGTTTATTTTGCTTTTTTGAGCAGGCAAGCGCCTGCTCGTAATCAAAATATCCTTTGATGCCATGGGGCAGTTCTAGAAAATAGTCATACTTCGGCTGTTCACATTCGGCGGCAAGCGCGTCCTGTTCTGAAGATACGTCTATATTCAGGAGTTGGAAATCATGAGTACTCATTGGCGGCAGGTAACCTGCAAGTGCTTTTAAAGGTGCACCAAAGAGTCCGGGGATAAGGTAGACCACAAAGCTAAACACCAGAATTGCACTGAGCAATCGTGATATAGAAGTGCTTTCAGATTTTTGTTCATGTGGAAAAATGATCTTTCCTAAAAGGTAAAATCCGAGCAAAGTGAAAATTACGATCCACAGGGCCAAATAAATTTCCCGGTCAAGGAGGTTCCAGTGATAAACCTGGTCTACCATGCTAAGGAATTTAAGTGCGAGCGCGAGTTCCAGAAACCCTAGAACCACTTTTACCGTATTAAGCCAGCCGCCGCTTTTAGGCAGGGAACTAAGCCATCCCGGAAAGATCGCAAAGAGCGTGAATGGAATTGCAAAGGCAGTAGAAAAGCCTAACATTCCTATTAAAGGTTTAATGGCCTGTCCACTGGCGGCTTCCAGTAAAATAGTTCCTGCGATAGGACCTGTACAGCTAAAGCCAACAAGGACAAGCGTAAAGGCCATAAAAAATATTCCGGCTAAACCGCCTTTGTTGGCCTGGCTGTCAATATTGTTCACCAGTTTATTCGGCAATCTTATTTCAAATAATCCAAAGAAGGAGAGAGCGAATAATACAAAACTCGCGAAGAACAAAAGATTGGGTAGCCAGTGTGTGCTTAAAAAATTAGCAAAACCAGCTCCAAATATTAATGCGAACACCGTTCCTACAAGAGTATAAATAGCTATGATAGAAACACCATAAATGACCGCATTCAATATTCCCCTTGAGCGGCTACCACTGGATTTGGTAAAGAATGTAACGGTCATTGGAATCATGGGAAAAACACAGGGAGTAAGCAAGGCTGCCAGTCCTGCACCAAACGAGATAAGGAAGAAGGTCATCAATCCCATCCATCCTTTTTCTTCTTCCACAGGCTGGAAGGTGTTGGTAAAGGGCTTCAATTCTTTAAGAGGAGGTTGACCTGAAGAGTTAGAAAGGTCTGCGGCATTTGCTGCTGCACCCGCTTTTTCTCCCGAAAGGTCGATGGAAAATTCAGTTTCATAGGGAATACATTGCCCGGTCATATCTGAACAGATCTGGTAGGTAACACTTCCGGAGATCACAGGTTTTTCATCAATAAGTTTGATCTTATGTTTAAAAACCGCCTTTTCGGTAAAATAAGTAACATTTCCTTTCCAAATTTCTTCATATTTTTCCTTGGGATCTACCGGTATGATCTCCCCCAAAAGTTCAAATTTTTCGGAAGGATCAAAATTGAATTCTGTAAGCATTGGCCCCAGGTCGGGATCAAAATCACTGGAGTACATGTACCAGTCCTGAGGTATATCGGCAGTAAATGTTAAGATAACCTCATCTCCCGGTACAGCATCATTATTATCTGCCTTTACCTGCAATTCCGGTGCTTCCTGCACCTGTGCTACGTGAGGAAGAAATGAGAATAATGCCAGCAGGAGGCTCAAAAATTTTGTTTTCATGAATTCTTGTTGATTAAAGGAAAGGCTACCGGGTTAGGGCAGCCATTTCTCTATTGAAGCTCGGTTAGAAACTGTTTGAAATCTTTTGTGTCAAAATCCCCCATTCCAAGATGGGTAAGTGCAAGATTACCATCGGCATCTATCACATAGGTAGTGGGAATACTGCGGGTAGAATACATTTGAGGTATTGGTCCTGCAGCTCTATAGATCTCAAATCCATAACCTTTTCTATCCTTAAACTTTTTAGCTTTCTCAAAGTTTTGATCTACAGAGAGCATTATAAACTCGACATTGTCGTCTTTCACATCCTGGTAAAGCTTATTAATTCCTGGCATCTCAGCGATACAGGGAGGACACCAGGTGGCCCAGAAGTTTAGAAAAATAACTTTTCCGCGAAACTGTTCCATATTAACTTTTTCACCTTTAGAATTGACCAGACTAAGGTCCAGGACTGCACCTTTGGCCGGAGTTACCGCAGCTATATCAGCTTTTTCTTCAATTTTTGGGTCCATAATTCCGGTGGCCAAAATTCCACGTTGCAGAAATCCAAATACCTCTGTGTGGAGGCCGGTGACAAAAAGGCCAATCAGGACTGCTCCTATAATTCCGTATTCTATTAAATTCTTTTTCAGTTTCTTATTCATGATAAATTCGTTTTTTGTTGATATTATAATTCAATACTTAAATAGCCCTTCTTTTGTAATTCAAAATTGTAGAGAATGCCGTTTTCCACCACATTTAAACTCTGGTGCAGTTTTTCGCGATCCACTCCAAACTTTTTCAGGGAGAAACCACATGCATTTATGGTAACATTTGCCTGCCCGGCCTGAGATATGAAGTCTTTCATCATTTCTTCATTGGTGAGGTTTTGAACAGCCTTACCACAAACTACTACCTGGAAATCTCCAAAATGATGTCCGTCTTGTTTAGCAAGTTCCTGTGCCGCCAAAATAATAGGTTTTAACTGGGGGACTTTTCTGGTAAGAACTACGTAATTCGTGTTTTCTGAAGGCTGTGTTTGTGCCTGAGTATTAACTGTAAATAATGCGAACATGATTAATATGCTGCTATAAAATATCTTTTTCATGATTTGTATTTTGAGGTTTATCGAAATCGTTTAATATGAAGAAAACAAGCCCGCCCATAATGGCGATGTTTTTAAATAAAGGGCCAAGGGTCGTGATCTGTCCTACCTGAATGGTCAGAGTAATCGGAATAAGAACGGCAAGTAAAACTACTGCTGCCCATCGGGTCCTGAACCCAATTAATAAACTTATTCCGGCCAGGAGCATCACAATTCCGGAGGCGATAACCATGAAACGCGGCTCTCCAAAAAAATAGGCTATATCTTTAAAACTGGCCTGCTCTATTCGTTGCAGCGTTTTTTCCACCTTGAGCAAATGACTTGAACTCGCCACAAGGAATATCCCGCTTAACATCATTCGGAAAATTTGTACCGAACGACGGCTCACTATGGTTGTAGTGGTCATTATAGTAATAAATAAAATGAATGAATATGGCTGTGATAATCGGCAGGGAGCCAGATTTTCAGCCGGAGTAATTTTCAGGAATTGAAATTAAACCCTGGGGGGCGGATAGAATTTGTCCCGGGAAATAGAAAAAATCCCCGGCGCCCGGTAACTGTGTTTTTTGAAGTTGTCGTGGGTAACGGTATTGACCTCCTCGTCCGGCTTAAAGTCAAAAGCCACCTGGCATAGGTAGTCAAATTCAAAATGAGATTCTAAATCTGCCTGTGCAAATTCATCTGGAGAATCCTTGTCCAGTTGCTGTTTAGGGCACATTTTATTTACCAGGCTAACTTCAGAAGCATTTAAAATGATCCCTAAGAGTTTTGCATCTATTGAGACCATCTTTCCAAGGAAAAGAAGGACCAAAAATGCCGCTATGTAGTTTTTAAAACCCATGAGGAGCAAAAGTAATAATTGACCTGAAAAATATGTGTCACATTTGTTACATAAGTTTCATAAGGTTTTGGGAAGAGCAGCATTTTAGGTAAATTAGAGGTTACAAAAAACTGTAAACCAAACTAAAACTTATGAAAACCAAATTTGTCAATTCCCTATTGTTTTCTGCAATTTTCTTGTTTTTTGCCTGTGGTGAAAGTACAGATGTAGTGGAGTCAGGAACTTACCAGGGAACCATCCAGGAAGTAGAACCTTCAAAGACAGAGATCTATGTTGAAACTGATGAGAACCAAACCCTCGAACTCTATTTTAGCGATAGTACAAGCCTTACCCGTGATGGGAACAGCGTTGAATTCTCTACTTTGAAAGAGGGCATGAAAGTAGAAGTTGAGGTAGAAAAAGAAGGGAAAAGACTTAATCCATTGGCGGTTAGGGTCCTCGAATAAATATGGAAGAAATACCCGATTTTTGGCGGACAGAGGTTTTTCATCCTCTGTCTGTCCATTTCCCCATCGCTTTGCTGGTGGTGGCTTTCTTGTTTAAAGTAATAGCGTTAAGATACTCCCGAGACCTATGGGAGCGGGGAGGGACTGTTTTACTTATTGGCGGGGTTATCACAGTGTGGATCGCTATTTTTACCGGAGACCTTGCAGATGGTATAGTTTCAAGAAAAATTTGTGATCCTACTGTTTTAAAAGATCATGAAAATATGGCCTGGACTACTGCCTGGCTCTTTACTGCTGGCTTGGGAGTAGATCTTTTAAGGCAGCTTAAATATCCTATTTTTAATAATATATTATTCAGAATAATCCTGATTCTCTTGCTGGCTACCGGCACCGGTACCCTTACCTATACCGGGCACCTTGGTGCTACTTTGGTTTATCAACAGGCTGCAGGGGTTTATGTTCCCTCAGGCAACTGTGCTGAATTTGAATAGAATAACAGCAGTAAATTTTTGAAAAATATCTTCTGTAACCCTTGTTACCTATCATCCTGCCAAAAAAGGGTATTTTTGCCATGGCTTTTTATGGGGTATACCCGTAGCTGAAGAATTTTAAAATTAGACATCATGAAAATCAAACAATTTAAAGATAGCCCTCTTGCACACTACTCCTATGCCATAGTAAGTGATGGGAAGATGGCGTTGGTTGATCCCAGTAGAAATCCTTTACAGTACTATCGATATGCTGAAGAGGAAAATGCACAAATTGTGGCAGTTTTTGAAACCCACCCTCATGCCGATTTTGTTAGTAGTCATTGCCAGATCCACGAACAAACAGGTGCTACTATTTATGTAAGTAAACTTCTTGGTGCCGATTATGAACATAAAGCTTTTGATGAAGGAGAGTCGCTTCAAATGGGGCAGGTAACTTTTAAAGCTATAAATACTCCGGGACATTCCCCCGATAGTATCACTATTGTTGCTGAAGCCAATGCAAAAACTGCTTTATTTACTGGTGATACCTTGTTTATAGGTGATGTGGGCAGGCCCGATCTTAGAGAAAAAGTGGGAAACATGACTGCCAAAAGGGTAGAGCTTGCAAAGGCCATGTACCACACTATTCAAAATAAATACAATGATCTGCCGGGTGAGGCACTGGTTTATCCTGCTCATGGCGCAGGATCGCTCTGCGGAAAGAATATGAGCACAGATTCCAGCAGCACGCTTGAAAACGAACGTAAGTACAACTGGGCATTTCAGGAGCAAACAGAAGAAAAATTCGTGGAAACGATTTTGCAGGATCAGCCATTTATTCCGCACTACTTCGGATTTAATGTAGATGTAAACAAAACCGGAGCCGAAAATGTACAGCAGACAAAAGCAGCTGTTAAGCTTCAGCTTTTGGTAGATAAAGTGGAAGAAGGGATCACTGTTGTCGATGTACGTGATGCCGATACCTTTAAAAAAGGGCATTTACCGAACAGCATAAACATCATGGCACGTACAGAAAATGACAAGTTTGAAACCTGGCTTGGGGCTATCGTTAAACCAGAAGAACCTTTTTACCTGGTGGTAGATAGTGTTGAACAGGTAGGCGAAATCCTGGAGCGAACTGCTAAAATAGGCTATGAAAAGCAGGTGAGAGGCGTGGTAAGCCTTTCACGTAATTCATTGGAAAGTTCAGATAGTTTCGATTTGGAAGATTTCAAAAACAACCAGGAAAAATACAACATTGTAGATATCCGGAATGATAGTGAAGTAGCCCAGGGAAAGATCTTTGACACTGCCATCAGCATTCCTCTTAATGAACTAAGGGAGCGTTCTAATGAAATTCCTGCAGATAAACCTATAGTAGTGCACTGTGCCGGTGGGTATAGATCTTCGGCAGGAAGCAGTATTATTGAGAACCATTTTCCGAAGACAAAAGTTTTTGACCTAAGTGAAGACATTAAGAAATTCAGTTAATCTTCAAAGATGAAGTTTTATACTAAAATTCCGAAGCGGCTTAAATATTTCTACCTGCGCGAACTTGTTCAGTATAAACAGGCTTTGCGGCAGGGGGATTTTATCCATGCATGGCACCATCTTGAGCGGGCGCATATCATTGGTCAGGCTTATCCCCGGGAACATTCTTATGCACATTGGCTTATGCTAAGGTTTGGTATAGGTATAAAAGATGCTAAAGAAGTACTGGGACAATTGCCCCGGCTGCTTGTTGGAGGTGTTAAATCTTTTGTGGGGAAAATTCCTTTGGGAAACACGGGAGGAGCAAATGTTCCACCTTTACAGCCCATGCCGCTGCCACAAGATATTCAAAAATTATTCAGGTAACAGTGTTAAAATATGGAGTAAAAAAGTCCCCTTTTTGGGGCTTTTTTTTTACCCTTTATTCAAAATTTCCTAAAAATAGCGGATTATTATTTTTTATATTTACCAAAAAGCGCATAAAAAACGCATAAATGGAAGAAAAATATAAAGTAAAGGTAAACGGGAGCATGGAATTCGAGTTTACCAGGGAACAAATAGAAACTCTTGATCTACAGGAGAATACTGGTGGCCCTGGTCACGTGCTCCACAACCATCGATCATTCGCAACCGGTCTTCAAAAATCTGATTTTTTAGATCGTTCTTACACTGTCAAAGTCAATTCTGCACCCTACGAGGTGAAAATCTTCAATGAACTCGATCTGCTCATTGAAGATATGGGATTGAGCCTGGCCGCCGCACAGGTTATAAATGATATTAAAGCACCTATGCCCGGAATGATCCTGGATGTACAGGTAAAGGCAGGGGATGAGGTAAAGGAAGGAGATTACCTTTTAGTTCTTGAAGCTATGAAAATGGAAAATACCCTGACTGCACCACGCGACGGAGTGGTAAAAACAGTTACGGTCAAAAAAGGGCAAACGGTAGATAAAAACCAGTTGCTTATTGAAATGGAATAGAACATAAGTTCCCGTTTTCAAGTACCAATTTCCAAATCAAAAAATCAGAATGAAAAAGATACTTATAGCCAACAGGGGCGAAATTGCCCTTAGAATTATGAAGACGGCCCGAAATATGGGAATAAAGACCGTCGCAGTATTCTCTACGGTTGACCGTAACGCACCTCACGTAAAATTTGCAGATGAGGCAGTATGTATAGGGGAAGCCTCTTCAAATGAATCTTACCTGCGTGGGGATAAAATTATTGAAGTCGCAAAAGATCTTGGGGTTGACGGAATCCACCCCGGGTACGGCTTCTTAAGTGAGAATGCCGGTTTCGCCGAAAAAGTGGAGCAAAATGGCCTCACATGGATTGGCCCGGGCTCTAAAGCAATCAGGGTCATGGGCAGCAAACTGGCTGCAAAAGATGCCGTTAAGGATTACGGGATTCCCATGGTTCCCGGAATCGATGAGGCCATCACAGACCCCGAAAAAGCTAAAAAAATAGCCACTGAAATTGGATTTCCAATTTTGATCAAAGCCTCGGCCGGAGGTGGCGGAAAAGGTATGCGTGTGGTGGAAGAAGAGAAAGACCTTGAAGACCAGATGAAGCGGGCCATAAGTGAGGCAGAATCGGCTTTTGGAGATGGTTCTGTTTTTATTGAGAAATATGTGGGAAGTCCGCGGCACATCGAGATACAGGTCCTTACCGATAGTCATGGAAATTACCTGCATCTGTTTGAACGCGAATGCAGTATTCAGAGACGCCATCAAAAAGTGGTGGAGGAAGCTCCTTCAGTTATTCTTGATGAAGATTTACGTCAAAAGATGGGAGAAGCTGCAGTCAAAGTGGCTAAAGCCTGCGATTATGTAGGTGCCGGGACAGTAGAATTCCTCATGGATGAGAACAGAAATTTTTATTTCCTGGAAATGAATACCCGCCTGCAGGTAGAACATCCTGTAACCGAATTGATCACCGGGATAGATCTGGTAGAGCAGCAAATAAGAATTGCCCGGGGAGAAGCTTTGGCTTTTTCACAACAGGATCTAACAATTTCGGGTCATGCTTTAGAGTTGCGGGTCTATGCTGAAGATCCTCTCGAAGATTTCATGCCCAGTGTGGGATTGCTTGAGACATACAAGACCCCGTCTGGAGAAGGAGTGAGGCTTGACGATGGTTTTGAAGAAGGAATGGAAGTGCCTATTTATTACGATCCTATGCTGGCGAAACTTATTACCTACGGAAAAACCCGTGAGGAAGCCATTGAGCGTATGCTTCAGGCGATCAATAACTATGAAGTAAGAGGAGTGAGTACTACGCTTCCCTTCGGAAAATTTGTGTTTGAGCATGAAGCCTTCCGAAGTGGAAATTTTGATACTCATTTTGTAAAGAAATATTATTCCGCAGAAAAGCTGGAATCCCAGACCCGTAACGAAGCTGAGTTGGCTGCATTAGTGGCATTAAAACAGTATTTACAGGACAGGGAGAAATTGAGATTACCCAACAAGTAAAACCGGAAGCAGAATTTTATGAGCGACAATACAAAAAAGCTGGAAGAGAAAATGGCCGAAGCTCTTAAGGGCGGTGGCGAGAAAAGAATAGCAAAACAACATCAACAAAAAAAACTTACTGCCCGCGAGCGGGTAGATTATTTACTCGATGAAGGTTCTTTCGAGGAAATTGGTATCCTGGTGACACATCGCACGACCGATTTCGGGATGGAAGAGCAGCAGTATTATGGCGACGGGGTAGTAACTGGTTACGGTACTATTAAAGGCCGACTCGTTTATGTATTTGCACAGGATTTTACCGTTTTTGGAGGGTCTCTTTCTGAAACACATGCCGAAAAGATTTGCAAGATCATGGATCACGCAATGAAAGTGGGAGCCCCTGTTATTGGTCTTAACGATTCCGGTGGTGCGAGGATTCAGGAAGGCGTGAAATCTTTGGGAGGTTATGCAGATATCTTTTATAGAAACGTACAGGCTTCAGGAGTTATTCCGCAAATTTCGGCGATTATGGGCCCCTGTGCGGGTGGTGCAGTTTATTCCCCTGCCATGACCGATTTTACGCTGATGGTTCAGGATACAAGTTATATGTTCGTTACCGGGCCCAATGTGGTGAAGACGGTAACCAATGAAGAAGTAACTTCCGAAGAATTGGGAGGCGCGAGTACGCATTCTACTAAAAGCGGGGTAACACACCGTACTGCGGCAAATGATATTAGCTGTTTGGAGGACATAAAGAAGCTGCTGAGCTATATGCCTCAAAATAATAAAGATTGCCCCGAAAAACTGCCTTATGAATTTAGTGATGAGGTGCGGGAAGAGCTGGAATCTATAGTGCCCGATAGTTCGAATAAGCCTTACGATATGCATGAGGTGATTCAGGGAATAATAGACGAAAACACCTTTTTTGAGATCCATAAAGATTACGCCGATAATATCATTGTGGGTTTTGCAAGACTGGGAGGCAGAAGTATAGGTATAGTTGCCAATCAGCCCATGAGCCTTGCAGGTGTTTTGGACGTGGAATCTTCCAGAAAAGCGGCTCGTTTTACGCGCTTCTGCGACTGCTTTAATATTCCCTTACTCGTTCTTGTTGATGTGCCGGGCTTCCTGCCGGGGACAGATCAGGAGTGGAACGGGATCATTCTTCACGGTGCAAAATTACTTTATGCACTAAGCGAGGCAACCGTACCCAGAGTAACAGTAATTACCCGAAAAGCTTATGGCGGGGCCTATGATGTGATGAACTCCAAACACATTGGTGCCGACTTGAATTTTGCCTGGCCTACTGCCGAAATTGCCGTAATGGGCGCAAAAGGTGCCAGTGAGATCATCTTTAGAAAAGAGATCAAAGCTGCGGAAGACCCTGAACTTAAACTTTCGGAAAAAGAAAAGGAATATGCAGAGAAATTTGCAAATCCTTTTAAGGCAGCACAACGCGGATTTATTGATGAAGTTATCAAACCCAAAGACACGCGTAGAAAACTCCTGAAGGCTTTTAGTATGCTCGAAAATAAGGAAGTGCTGCGAATAGACCGTAAACATGGAAACATACCGCTTTAACCTGCGGTTATTCAAAGTTATAGAATTGTGGAGTCCAAAGCTACCGTCTATCGTCTAAAGTAGCACATTTAAAATCTCATATCTAACATCTCATGTCTCAAAGATTCCAAAAGATCGTCTGCGTCGATTACACCAAGCTCGAGCCCTGGGCGCTCGAAGAATTGCAGAAAATGAGTGTAAATGAGATAGTTGTTTATGATGACCAACCTCAATCGGAAGAGGAAACGATGGAGAGGATTGGAGATGCAGACGCGGTGCTGGTCTCCTGGAAGACCCAGATTTCAGAAAAAATAATTAAGCAGTCTCCAAATCTCAGGTATATTGGAATGGCCTGTAGTCTATACGATGACGCTTCGGCTAATGTAGCAGTGAATTTTGCCCGAAGTAGAGGAATAACTGTAACCGGTATAAGAGACTATGGTGATCCGGGAGTGGCCGAGTTCATAGTTTCAGAAATAATAAGGTTATTCCACGGTCTTGGAAAACATCAATGGCAGGAAATGCCTGTGGAATTGACCGATAAAAAAATCGGGATTATTGGATTTGGGGTGACGGGGCAACTGCTGGCCAAATGTCTCAAACCCTTTGGGCCAAAACTTTTTTATTACAGCCGTACCCGCAAAAAAGATCTCGAAAACGGGATAAGTTACCTGCCCTTGCAGGGGTTGTTACAAACGGTAGATGTCATTTCCTTTCACCTTCCGCGAAATACGGTACTTTTAAGCAGCCCCGAATTTGACATTTTTGGCACCGGAAAGATCCTCATCAACACTTCCCTTGGCCTGCCTTTTGAAGAATCAGCTTTTAAGGATTGGATAAAAAGGGAAAGGAATTTTGCCATTTTTGACGGGGATGGAAAGAAGGAACTTTCTCCCGAAACTGAAAATCTGCCGCGGGTAATAACGGCAGATAAAAGTGCGGGCTGGGCTGCCGAAACCCAGAGAAGGCTTTCAGAAATAGTGCTGCAAAATGTGAAAGATTTCCTGAAGTAATCCCGGCATCAGGTTTTATAATGATTTGCCCGAAGTGGTGAGAACCTTAAGCCTTATCTTTGCAAAAATTTTATCTATGGAAATGATCCTTGAACCCTGGCCGTGGTATGTAGCAGGGCCTTTAATAGCGTTGGTAATGTTCCTGCTCATTTTTATGGGTAAGAAATTTGGAATGTCTTCCAATCTTGAAACCATGTGTACCATTTGCGGGGCAGGTAAGAAATCAGATTATTTCAATGTAGACTGGAAAGCCAGCCGCTGGAACCTGCTGGTGATTTTGGGTGCCGCAATTGGCGGATTTATTGGGGCACATTTGCTTTCTAATGGCAATGCTGTAAATATTTCTGAAGAAACTGTTCTAAACCTGCAAGAGCTCGGGTTCTTAAGTGCCGGCGAAGCTTATCTTCCTGAGAGGCTTTTTAGCCTTGAAGCACTTGGTAATTTCGAATCGGTTATAATCCTGTTAATGGGTGGGGTATTGATAGGGTTTGGCGCCCGTTATGCTGCCGGATGTACCTCGGGCCATGCGATTTCGGGTTTAAGCAACCTGCAGCTACCTTCATTGATTGCTGTAATTGGTTTTTTTATTGGTGGCCTTGTAATGGTTCATTTATTATTTCCAATAATTTTTTAGGATGAGAAGAACAGTAGGATATATAGTGATAGGAATCTTTTTTGGGATTGTGATGTACAAATCTGAAGCGGCCTCCTGGTTTCGCATCTATGAAATGTTCAGGTTTGATTCATTTCATATGTACGGGATCATTGGTTCCGCATTACTTTTAGGGGTTATTGGTGTGCAAATTATCAAAAGGAAGAACCTAAGATCCTTTTTTGGAGATCCCATAAAAATAGCCTCTAAAGAAAAAGGCTTCAAAAAGTACTTTTTGGGAGGTATTATTTTTGGACTTGGCTGGGCTTTGGCCGGTGCCTGTCCCGGGCCCATTTACACGTTGATAGGTGCAGGGTATGTCTCAGTCATTGTTGTGCTTCTTGGTGCCGTGGGGGGCGCTTTTCTTTACGGATTACTTCGGAAGAAGTTGCCTCATTAATGGGAGATGCAGGCTACTGGAGATCTCCCGATGATAGAAAGCTCGTAGATCATGCCTTCGCGCCATTTTGTGCCGTCAAGCTTCTGAGATTGCAGTTTTTTCCGAAGTAAATTGCAAATTTCAGGTTTTCCGGCTGCAACGCTAACATGTTGAATGCTTTTGTCTTCAGAAACAGAAAAGAAGACAGTGATAGAATTTCCTTCTTCAAGATTTTGATTGGCATCCCGAAGTATATGCTCAATTTCGGCAGAAAGGCTGTTGAGGTCGTAGATCTTTTTAGATCCTTCAGCATAAATCACAGTGCTTACACTAATTATTAAAGTCAGCAGTAATAATTTGAAACGTTTCATAGCACATATCTTTAAAAGTTAGTAATCAATTTCTTCGGGGGATTTTGATACTTACTTTAAAGACTTCCTGTAAATGAAATCGTTACATAAAATACAGGTAATTCCTGTAAATCTTTTCCTGTTAAAAATGAGGTGTCAAAAATGCTATTTTTGAAGGGTATTTTCCTGCGACAGGTAAAACGAAGGAAGGGAGATATGAAACTTTACCGCCAGCAGCCTTATTACTATCACGGTGACCGAAGTAATGATGTAAATCACATCTTGCGCCATTCCTAATTCATAGAAAAAGATAAAAGCGAGGCCTCCTACAATACAGGCGGTAGCGTAGATCTCTTTTCTAAAGATCACCGGGATCTCGTTACATAAAATGTCTCTTACAACGCCACCAAAAGTTCCTGTCATTGTTCCCAGGGTAATGGAGATAATTGGGTTGAGGTCATTTTGTATACCCAGTTCAACTCCTGTTATTGTAAAGATTCCCAGTCCTATAGAATCAAACAGGAAAAGAGATTTTTTGAGGTGGTCCAGTTTTTTTCTGAAGATTATAGCCAGTATGGTTACTAAACCTATAAGGTAGATATAGATCGTATTTTCCATCCAGGTAACCGGCGTGCTGCCTATAAGGATGTCTCTTATGGTACCTCCACCAATAGCCGTTACAAAAGCGATGATAAAAATTCCGAAGAGATCAAGCCGGCGGTTCATTGCCGAAAGTGCACCCGAGATTGCGAAGGCAACGGTTCCTAAAAGGTCCAGGATATTAAAGAAGGACAGTTCGATCATGCCACAAAGGTATGGTAATAGCGGGAGCTTCTAAAATGGCTTATCAATGGCATAAGTTATTGTTGTATAACAAATCTGTATGTTTAAAATTCCAGGTTTCTTTTAAAGTTACTACTTTTACATCAAGAAATTTTTATATCATGAGTGAAACCAGAGAGAGAATCAAATGTCTTATAATAGGCTCGGGTCCTGCGGGTTATACCGCGGCCATATATGCTGCGAGGGCAGATCTTCACCCCGTAATGTACACAGGGATGGAACCTGGCGGGCAGTTAACTACCACTACCGAAGTTGATAATTTTCCTGGCTACCCTGAGGGTATTGATGGTCCTGCGATGATGATAGACCTTCAGAAACAAGCCGAAAGGTTTGGAACCCAGGTGCGCATAGGGATGGTGACCGAAGTGCAGTTCAGCAAAGAACAAGGTGGAGTGCACCAGGTGTGTGTTGACAATTCAACCTGGGTTGAAGCAGAGACTGTGATCATTTCAACAGGGGCAACGGCAAAGTATTTAGGGCTTCCAAGTGAGCAGCGTTTAAGAGGCGGCGGCGTATCGGCTTGTGCTGTTTGCGACGGATTCTTTTACAAAAACCAGGAAGTTGCAATTGTTGGAGGAGGAGATACGGCAGCCGAAGAAGCTACTTATCTCGCCAATATTTGCACCAAAGTGACCATGCTGGTTAGAAAAGACGAACTTCGTGCTTCAAAAGCTATGCAGCACAGGGTTTTTAATACTAAAAACCTGGAGGTAAGATTCAATTCTGAAGTTGATGAAGTTCTGGGAGAGCAGGTGGTTGAAGGCCTTCGAATAGTAAATAATGAAACTGGTGAAAAAGAGGAGATCAAGATCACCGGACTTTTTATCGCTATTGGACATAAACCAAATACCGAAATATTTAAGGGACAACTGGATATGGACAGTACTGGTTACCTGATCACCAGCGGGAAAAGTACTAAAACAAATATACCGGGTGTATTCGCATCGGGTGACGTGCAGGATAAAGAATATCGCCAGGCAATTACTGCTGCAGGTACAGGATGTATGGCTGCGCTTGATGCCGAAAGATATCTTGCTACAGTAGAGAGTAATGAAGAAGTAAGTACAAAATAACTTCTGAAATAAGAGTAAAAGTAAGAGGTCGTCTAAAAAGTAATTTTTAGGCGGCCTTTTTGTTGGTAGATATTTAAAGGAGTGGTTTTTTCACCTGAGTCCTTTGGATCGGAGGTTTAGAAAACAGTCAGAATAACCTTTCTCTAGGCTATACTGAACTTCTTTAGGTTGTGTGCCATTGCTATTAGCCCTATTTCGGTGGTTACTTTCTCCATTCCCCGTAGCATAAACCGTTTAAAGCCCATATTTTGCTTAATATTCCCAAAGACTGCCTCTACATCCCAGCATCTTCGCTTGCGATGTGCTACCCCCTCTTCACTTAGGAGCAGGTTTTTTGCTTTGTCTTTCAGGCGGATCAGGTTGTGGTTGCGTTCAATGATCCTGTTTCCCTTTGCTTTATGGCAACTGCCCCGCAGTGGACAGCCCTGGCAGTTTTGAGCCTGATAGCGGTGGATTTCCTGAGTAAAGCCGTTTTTGGTTTGGTTTTCATAGGTGTTGATTTTGTTCATCGCCTGCCCCATGGGACAGTAGTAGGTGTCCGTTTCTGGATTGTAAAAAAGGTTATCTGGGTGGAACGGGTTTTCCCTGTGCTTTTTATCGCGCTGTTCTTTATGGAAGTAGTTGTATTTTACAAAAGCAGTTATGTTCTTTTCTTTCAGGTCTGTGTAATTTTCTTCACTA